>JAVBPD010000089.1:0-34711 GCA_031549885.1 Clostridiaceae bacterium | reverse complement strand
AGGAGTGAGATTACTAACTACATTTATCTTTTCATCAAGCTTTTCTATTGATATATTATCTTCACTGGTTAAAAGCTTTAATCTAAAGATAGCATTAACTCCTTCTACACCATACCTTTCAAGGATATTAACTTGAGTTTCCTTTGACACCTTTGTAAGATATAAAGCAGCTTTTAAAGAAATCCTATCCTCATACAAAAGAGTTAAACCAGGGTCGCAAAGCTGTTTAACCCTTAAAAAGTTAAACACTGAGGACTCAGAAATATCATAAATTTTAGCTAATTCCATAGCAACATTCTTCTCATTTCTATATAACTTTGTCCTTTTCATGATCTCATAATTTTCTATTAAGCTAGTGATTTTATTGTATTTAGTTATAGTTCTAAAGCTAATATTGGATTCCACTATTAAAGTTCTAAGAAAAAGTTCATCAATTTCTTCAGTATTTAATACATAAGCTGGAATATACTTATATTTCTCAAGACCTGTTGACTGATAAAGTTTAACAAATGCCGCAAGGCGACATCTTCCGCATATGACAGTATAAATTCCATCAGGATCTAAGCTTACATAAATTGGATGAATCAATCCTACATTGCAAACAGATCTAGCAAGGTCCAGGATTTCCATTTCTGAACTATCGTTAAATAAATTCCAACCTGGCGGAGTATCATGAATGAGCTCTATATTAATTTTGTCAAAATTTTTAAATAAATCGACGCCCTCATTAAAATTTCTTTCTCTTTTTAAAATAACCTTTCTTTCAAATTCAGCCATCTTTAACAAAACCTCAGGTGAAGGAGGATCAATCTTCACTTCTTCCTCAGTTACAGTAATTGTATCATTTTTTAACCTGTAGGTAGGCCTTAAATCAGTGCCGTGGATTTCTGAATTATTATTAGTCATATAATTCTCCTATAAATAATTATAATAAATATTTATGCTTAAAATAAATTTTTAAGAACAATTTACCAAATATTTTCATATTATACATTGAAATACAAATTAAATAATAACTCAAGGAGAAATTAAATGCCAAACACAACAATAAAAACAAACGCTGTATCGGTATCTTATGAGATGCTATCCGATGAAGGAAAGGTAATAAATAAAAAACAAACCTTTAATTTTATGTCTCACTTAGCAACAGATGATGACTTTTTTGAAATAGGAAAATTAATCTCTGAAATCCTAGCTTATAGCACAAAAGAAATACTAAAAAATAATGTAACTTTATTAACGGAGGAATAAAATGACTAAAAAATATGTGGAATTTATATTTGAATTACAAAATGGATCAACTCACAAGGTTACTATAAACGATGTAAGGGAAGATGTAGAGGACAGCAAATTAAATGCACTTGCTAATGCGCTCATAGAAAAAGATTCTCACTATAATGGAAGTGCATTTACAAGGTTAAAAAAATGTTCTAAATTTACCCTAGAAGAAGAGATAATTTAAAACTGGCCTAATTTTATTATAAAAAAAAGCTGCAAAATTAATTCTATTAGTTTTGCAGCTTTTTTTAAATATTTAATTAATATATTCAATTTCCACATTTCCATCTGAATTTTTCACATCTGTAGTTAAATCCACATTGGCGCCTGCTCCAACGATTTTAATTATGCTATCGCCTTTAGGCACAGTTAAAGTAAGGTTGCCAGAACCATTTTTTTCAACAATGACTTTAATGGACTTATTAGCATCTACATATACGTATTTAAATTTGCCGCTTTCAGTCTTTAAATCATAATCCACGCTAACAGTGCTGTCTGCTTTTGCCTTTAAAGAGTATATGTTCTTTATGCCATTAAATCCAGTTAACAAAAAATTATTTCCAGAATCTACTTCTCCACTGCCATATTCTACTATGCCAAAATTATCACCATCTTTTGCAATTTCCGAATCATTATTATATATATCCGTTTCTGCGCTGCTATTGCAAGAAGCAAATAATGCCATGATGCATAAAGCCATTAATAAATAAGCAATAAATTTTTTCATAATAATACCTCATCCCCACACGTTTATTTTAAATCTAATAAGTTATCCTCTAATATTTTAATAAATTTTTTTAAATATTTTTCATCTATGTCGTCAAACCTATCTTCTTCGGGGCTATCAATGTCTAAAATACCATATAATTGCTCTCCTTGAAAAATAGGTATGCATATTTCAGATCTTGAATTTGCATCACAAAAAATATGGCCTTCAAATGCGTAAACGTCAGGCACTAAAATAGATTCTTTATTTTCAGCGCATTTTCCAACAATGCCCTTGCCCATTTCAATTCTTGTGCAAGCTGGCAATCCTTGAAAAGGTCCAAGGACAAGCATTCCGTCTTTTAACAAATAATAACCTGCCCAATTAATTCTCTCTAAAAAAACCTCTAAAAGAGCTGCAGAATTTGCAAGTACAGCAAGCTCATCTTGTTCAATTTCAATTTGATTTTTAAGAGATAAAATCATATAATCATATCTTTGTTCCCTGGTCATCTTTTCAAGAGCTGGCAATTTAAACATCAATTAACCCTTCTTTCCTTTAATTAATTTACAGCCACTTTCATCTTGAACAATTAAGCCCTTTTTCATAAGCCCTCCTAAAGCATTTTTAAAGTAATTCTTGCTTGTATTAAACACTTTCTTTATATCCTCAGGGGAGCTTTTATCGTTTAGCTCCATTGTGCCATTGTTATTTTTTAAATATTCAAGTATTACATCTTGAAGTTCCATTCTCTCATCTTTGCCTTTTTTTCTCATAGAAAGGAGAGCTATTTCACCTTCATGTATTTTTGTAACTGTTACCTTTGCATTAGTGCCTTGTTTCAATTCCCCAAACACTTCATTTTTTAAAATTATGCCTTTATATTTATCTAAAATTGCACATAAAATATTTCCATTAGGATGTACATCATAAATATAAGCATCGTATTCTGAGGAAACCTTTAAATCATCTGGAGGTAAAAGATACTTATTTATCTTTGTTGTAGCGCATAGCCTATCTGATTTATCTAAATATATGTAAAATAAAAACTCTATTCCTTCATATAAATTGTATCCAATTTCTTTAAATGGGCAGAGCACATCCCTTTCAAGGCCTATGTCTATAAATGCGCCTATTTTAGACATATCCTTTACCTTTAATCTTTTTAAATCTCCTACCATTGCAAGAGGGGTTTTCATAGTTGCAATTAGCCTGTCTTTAGAGTCTCTATAGATAAAAACATCTATTTCATTTCCAACTAAAATCTCTCCTACAATGTTTCCCGTAGGAAGAAGTATATCATTTTCCAAATAATATCCAATGGAAACGCTTCTTTCTACTTTTAATTTATTTATCTTTCCTGTCTGCATAAAATTCACCTCTATTTAATATGTGTGTGTGTAAATAAATGATTTGAGCAATATTCGTGGTTTCCATTGCATTTTGAACAATATCTAAATTCCATATTTGGATCATCTTTTTCAGTGATTTTACATATTTCACATTTATGCATGGTATCTTTTTTCGCAATTGTAGTTTTCTTTTGGTAGCTTGCTTTTTTAATAGTGCTAACGCTTCTATTTTTTATTCTATAAACTATTTCTCCAGAATAAAAAATTAAAAATGCCATTACAGTAAGAAGTATCATCATCTTATTTGCAACAGAGCCCACTATTAAAGTATAGACCATAAAGGCAACCCTTATATATGCTAAGTATTTAATTTTTATAGGTATTAAAAAATACATTCTAATTTCATTGTTTGGAAACTCATAAGCAAATGCTAAAAACAAAGAGTCAAATATAAAAAAGCTGCCAAGTATGGGTATTCTAAATAAAAGCGAAATAATTAGAGCTAAAAATATGCTAATAAAAATATAAACATTGGTTTTAAAAGCTCCCCAAATGCTTTCAAGGCTTCCACCAATATATTGCATAAACATAAATCCAATGACAGCATACAATATATCCATTATTATATTTCCCGATGGCACTATTGCAAGAAAGATAAATGTAATTATCCTCCATACTTCACCTGAAAATACCTTGTTAAAGTCAAGGTATAAATAATTAAATGCCCCTGGACTAATAAGCATTAGCGCAAAAAAAACTACTGAAATATATAGTAAATAAGTTATTATATTGCTAATAGCATATTTGCCAAATTTTCTTTGCAATTTATCGAGAAAATTCAAGCCATATCCCCCTCTTTGTGCTCTTTAGCAAGTTCTACATAAATATTAGCATTCCTTAAAATATTGCTTTTCTCTTCCTCTGTAAGCTCCCTTACTGCTTTACCAGGTGACCCCATTATCATAACTCCATCGGGATATACTTTATTTGGAGGTATTAAAGCCCCTGCTGCTACAATAGAATTATTTCCAATTTTAGACCCATCTAATACAATGCTTCCCATTCCAATTAATGAATTATTACCTATGGTGCAGCTATGAACTATAGCATTGTGCCCAACTGTAACATTTTCTCCAATTTTAAGTGGCAAACCTATATCTATATGAATAGTTGAATTGTCTTGTATATTTGTATTTTTTCCAATATATATAGAATCTTCATCGCCTCTAAGCACAGCATTATACCAAACAGATACGCCTTCTTCAAGAGTAACATTCCCCATTACAAGAGCACCATCTGCAATAAAAGCACTATCATGAATTTTAGGATAAAACTCCTTATATTTCTTTATCATTCCATTTCACCTCTAATAAACAAAAATCTCATCTAGATTATATCATATAATTCACATCGGGTAGCTCTTTGCTTGAAATAAAAATTTAAAAATAGTATAATAATTTTGACAAAGTCTCTTTTTTTAATGAGACTTTTTATTTCTCTAAGGCGGTGCATAGTTGGAAAAGATACATAGCTATATTAAAAGATATTATACGAAGATTCTCGATGATGGTAAAAATTTAACTGTTTACGATTTGTTCAACTGGAAAAAAGTAGACGTGATTTTAAAAAATTATAAAACTTCTGAAATAATTACTGAGATGAGGAATTTAGAATTTCCAGAAAACTACTCTCAGAATGCATGCGATATAATAGCTTCAAAATATTTTAGAAAAGCTGGAATAAAGGATAATGAAATAGAGCATGAATACTCTTTAAAGCAAGTTGCTCACAGAATGGTGAGCTTTTGGATGGAAGCTCTAATAGATGAAGGTTTATTAGAAAGAGGGGAAGAGTCAAACATTTTTTATGATGAAATGGTCTTTGCTTTAATAAACCAAATGTACGCCCCAAATTCCCCTCAATGGTTTAATACAGGACTTAAACTAGCTTACGACATAGCTGGTGAGCCACAAGGAAATTACTATTTTGACGAAGAAAAAAAAGAAGTAGTTTTATCCAAAGACAATTATTCAAGAACTCAAAGCTCTGCTTGCTTTATACTTTCAATTGAAGATAAACTGCTAGGCCCAAATTCAATTACAGACCACTTTGTTACAGAGACAAAATTATTTAAAGGTGGATCAGGTACAGGCACTAATTTTTCATGCATAAGAGCTGAAGGTGAAAAATTATCAGGTGGCGGATATTCTTCAGGCCTTATGAGCTTTTTAAAGGCTTTAGATAGAAATGCAGGAGCTATAAAATCAGGTGGCACCACAAGAAGAGCTGCTAAAATGGTTTGCCTTGATGAAAATCACCCTGAAATTTTAAAATTTATAACTTGGAAATCTAAAGAAGAAGAAAAAGTCAGGGCTCTCTCTAAAATGGGCTACGATGCTGATTTAAATGGAGAAGCATATGAAACAGTATCTGGTCAAAATTCAAATAATTCAGTTAGATTTTCAAACGACTTTATGAAAAAGGTTTTAGATTTAACTAGCAATCCTGATACTACAATTTCATTAAAGGGAAGAGTTGATTCTTCATTAAATAGAGAAATAAAGGTAAAAGAAATTTGGGATAGTTTTATTAAAAGCGCTTGGGTTTGTGCTGATCCTGCTCCCCTTTTTAAGGACACCTTCAATGCTTGGCACACTTGCCCTGCAGGAGAAGATGGCAACCCATATGCAAAGCATAACCAAATAAATTCAACAAACCCATGTGGTGAATACGCATTTTTAGATGACACATCCTGCAATTTAGCATCAATAAATTTATATAAATTTTACAATACTAACAAAAAAGAATTTGACATAGAAGGTTTCTTGCACGTAGTTTCACTTACACAATTAATATTAGAAGCATCCATATTCCATGGTCAATTCCCCACTATTGAAATTGCAAGAAAAACCTATAACTTTAGAGCAACTGGCCTTGGAGTATCAAATTTAGCTTCCCTTCTTCTTGCCATGGGATACCCTTATGATTCAGAAGAAGCAAGGGCAATAACTCAAATAATAATTGGAATTTTAACAGGCCAATCTTATTATATTTCATCTTTAATGGCTGAAAAAGTGGGACCATTTGAAAAATATGGCTTAAATAAAGATTATATGCTTAAGGTTATGAGAAACCACATAAGAGTTGTAGACCCAAATATATTGCTGCAATCAAAGGAAGCTTTAGAAAAGGGCCTTGATATAAATAAATATGAAGGTTTAGACTATATTCCATATATTCCAAACAGATCTTTTTTAAATGAAAAAGGTTTAGATTATTTAGTTTTAGCTTTAGAGAGATCATGGAAAAATGCATTGTTAAGCGGTGAAAAATATGGGTTTAGAAATGCTCAAGTTTCAGTAATAGCGCCTACAGGAACAATTTCCTTTGCAATGGATTCAAGCGCCACATCTATAGAACCATTTTTCTCCCACATAGTTTATAAAAAACTAGTTGGCGGAGGATCTATGATGCTTTCAAATCCAGTAATATTTGAAACCCTTAAATTATTAGGGTATTCAAAACAAGAATCAGATGAAATAATTGAATACATCGAAGGATTAGATGGCAAAATAGAAGGAGCTCCCCATTTAAAAGAAGATCATCTCCCTATTTTTGACACAGCAAATAAATGCGGAAGTGGCAAAAGATACATTAAACCAATGGGACATGTTCTTATGATGGCAGCAATAGCACCTATGATTTCAGGGGCTATTTCTAAAACAGTAAACCTTCCAAAGGAAGCTACAATTTCAGAAATTGAAAACATAGTAATTTCTGCATGGAAATTAGGGGTAAAGGGATTAACTGTTTATAGGGATTCTTCAAAAGCAGCCCAGCCATTAAACACTTCATTAACAGACACAAAGAATGTAGACCTTGAAAGCCTCACTTATGAAACTCTCTTAAATTATGCCAAGCTTTTAAAGGAAAACAGACAAAAATCCTCAGCATCTCAGAGAGAAAAGATTATAGGCATAAGAAATGGACGTACGCATCCTGCTCAAATTGAAGATGTTAAAATTTATACTACAGTAAACAGGCGAGATAATAACGAAATTTCAGAAATATATATTACAACAGATAGAGAGGGAAGTATAATAACAGGGCTTTTAAATTCCCTATCAAAAGCCATTTCAGTGATGCTCCAATACCATGTACCTGCTAAGGATATATCAAAAATGCTAAGAGGTCAAAAGTATGAGCCTTATGGTTTTGTTCAAAAGCATCCATATATAAAATATGTGACTTCAATTTCAGACTTAATTAGCAAAATAATAGATATTGAATTAGGAGACTTTACCAGAGTACAGGTAAAACCAGAAGATGATGAAAGATTTATGGAATTAAAATCTCACCCTCTTCACATAAAACAAGAGCCATCAGATAAACCTTTAGAAAAACTATATGGTGTAACATGTGCCACATGTTCATCTTCAAGAATGGTTAAAAATGGAACATGCATGGTATGTTTAGATTGCGGTTCCACAACAGGATGTTCATAATTTAACTTAAAGTTCCCAATATATTCCTTGGGAACTTTATTTTTTAAAAATTAATCAACAAAATATAAATTTTATAAATATAAACTCACATTATGTATCAACCATCCATTTTTATATACTAAAAATGTACAAATAATCTTAAATTTATAGTACAATAAATTATTATAGGATTATTTATTAAATAAGATTAAAATAATACATTTTTTTGTAAAAGGCGGTATAATAATGTTTGTTGATTTAATTGGAAAAATAAAGAATACTTCTTTACCAAAATCTCATGCGCTTTTCCCTTTATTTGAAGCAGTGATTAATTCTTTTCAATCCATTGAATATTTAGACAATAAATCAAATTCATATATTAAAATAACTCTAGAAAAAAATAAAGATATAGAATCAAATCCAGTTAAAAACATCATCATTGAAGATAATGGCATAGGATTTAACAACTCAAACTTTAAATCCTTTAACACTGCATATTCAAGCTATAAATCCTTAAAAGGCTGCAAAGGTGTAGGAAGGTTTAAATGGCTTAAGGCTTTTGAAAATGTAAAAATTGAAAGCTGCTATATGGAAAACAAAACTTTTTTTAAGAGGGTATTCACATTTAATTTATTAAGCGAAAATTGCATAAATGAACTAATAAATGATAAATGCAATGAAAGCACATTTAAAACTGTAGTTTTATTAGAAAATTCAAAGGAGGAATATTTAAATTATTTTCCTTGTGACCTTAACGAAATAGCTTTAAGAATCATTGAGCATTGCTTGCCTTATTTTATTTACAGAAAAAACATTTCAGTTACCATATCAGATGGGGAAACTGTAGTAAACTTAAATGAAATGTTTAATAAAAACATAAAATTAAGCAATAATATCTTTAAATTTTCAATACAAGATAACGACTTTGAAATACTTCATTGCATTGAAACATCAAAAAAAGAAAAGGCCAATCTCCTTAGCATATGTGCAAATAACAGAGAAGTTAAAGCTTATGAATTATCAAAATATATAAAAGATTTATCTTCAAAAATTAAATCAGAAACTGTTGAAGAGTTTTATTATCATGGATACATATACAGCAATATATTAGATAAACATGTAAATAATTCAAGGACAGATTTTAACATGGATGAAGAAGGTATTTCTGAAGAGATCATAATAAATGAAACGGTAAAAATCATTAAATCCTACTTAAAAAAATACATAGATCCCATTTCATCGAGCAAAGAGCAAAGGATTTATAAATACATAAATGAAAAATCTCCTCAATATAAACCATTAATTAAGTATAAAAGAGATTGGTTTAATGAGCTCTCTAACGATTTAACTGACGAAAAGCTAGAATTAAGCTTATATAAATTATTTCAAGATTTTAATTTAGAAATGAAGGAAAAAAGCGATAAAATTTTAAATAAAAATATCTGCGATATGGATAAAATTGCAGAATATAAAAAAGAATACGATGATTTTTTAGAAAAAGAAAATTTAGTTTTAAAATCATCATTAGTAAAATACATAGCGCACAGAAAAATCATATTGACATTGTTTAAAAATGCTCTAACGATTAATAAAGATGGAGACTATCCAATAGAGGAATATGTACATAAAATTATTTTTCCGATGAAGAATAGATTTAATGAAATAACTTATGATAACCATAACCTATGGATTATTGATGAAAAATTAACCTTCTATTCCTATTTAAACTGCAGTAATCCATATACTAAGCAAAAAGGCTTAGATAAAAGTGAAAATTTACTTGTAATCAATAATCCTATATCCTTAATTGATGAAGATGAAAAACCATACTCAAGTTTATCAATACTGTATTTTAATAAACCAATGAGAACAAACTACGCAAATTTAAATCCTATAGATGAAATACAAAAATACATCATTAATTTAAGAAATAAAAAAGAATTAGATAGATCAGGTAGAATAATAACGCTAACAGATGACGCAATAATAAATGTATACATGCTTTGTGATTTAAATTATGAGCTTCTTGAAATAATAGAAAATAGAGATTTTCAACATTCTGAAGATAAGCTAGAATACACTCTTTTCCACAGAAATCTTAATGCCTTCATTAAGATCATATCCTATGATAAAATATTAAAAGAAGCAAATGCAAGGAACAAAATTTTATTTGATAAACTGTTCTTCACTGAGATAAAATAAACAAAAATGATTCAGGAGACTTGGGATATTATTGCATAAATTTAGTTTGTAGATATAAAAAAGGGGGAGAACAAACTTGTTTAAAGACCAAATAGAAACTTTATATCAATTAAATAAAAATGATATGAATTCAATTATAATAATAGAATCCATGTTACATTCTTGTAACAATCACATATACAGTGTGGCTACAGCCTCATCAAAAACAACAAAAGAAAAAGATGAACCATCAACTGCAATAACATATGCTAAATGCGTGCCATATCTAATTGCCGTAAATGACATTGCTAAAAAGAACAATATGCCAGAACTTTTTCCGAATGTGGAAAAAATGTCGCAACAAGAAATCACACACAAATATATTAAGCCCATAATGTGGGAATATGTTCAGAATCGAAAAAAATAGTGAAATAACAAAAATGCAAATGAGGCTGCCTACACTAAGGGGTTTAATCCTTAGTGCGACAGCCCAATTAATTAACTTTTAACTTCACCATTTTTAGCTTCACTTGGAATGTCAAAATCTTCTGCACTATTAAAGTTGCTAAGGGTAGTTGATAAATTATATGTCTTTATAGTTACATTGTTTAAAACAGCTCCATTTTGAACAGTTCCTGACTCTTTCATTTTATCAAGAATCCTTGAGGAAATCTGTGTCAAATCTAAATCATATTGTATTGGATAATAAGTATCTTTATCTATCCATAAAGTAAGACTCATATCATCAAGTCCATCATATATACCAGATAAATCAATTTCAGAGCTTCCACCGAGTGCAGATAAATTGTTTAAAAGTCCAGATTTATTCACTATTTTCTCCATAGATTCACCGCTAATTGTTCCATCAACTTTATATACGCTAATTCCATCAACATCATCATCTGATTTTTCCAAATTTTCTATGCTATTTAAACATAGAGAAATCATATCTAAAACGTTAAATTGACCAGCATTGCCATCAAGCTCTTGTTTTGTCCAATTTCCATTGTTTACTTTAGAATAAACATAAAGCATATTACCTAATTTTTCCATATAAGATGTAGCTTCAGTTTTACTGACATTTCTTATAATAGATACGGAATTTGTCATCATCTTCATAGGATTTGTAAAACCAGTTCCAGTAGTTGTGCTAGTAGAAGTTATTGGCAAACCTAAAAAAGTCATATTAGAGTTTATATTTAGATCCATATCATAGCTTTCAATGCTTGCTGCACTCTCTATGGCACTTTCAATTATATCTTCTACAGTTAACTTATCCTTTGGCTTTTTAGTGGTGTTTTCAGTTGTGTCCTCTTCTTCGGTTGTATCTTCAGTTTTTTGACTAGTTGTAGTATTATCATCATCTTTATCTTTATTTTTATTGCATCCAGCAAAAGAAAAAAACATTGCAAAAATTAACGCAACTAGAATTAAACTTTTAAATTTTTGCATAAATACCTCCATTATATATATGTGATTTTTCTATTTTTAAAATAAACTGGCTTAAGTCCAATTCTTTCTATAATATCGCAAGCTAAATTAAAATTAAATCCTATATTCTTTAAATAGTGTGCGTCAGAACCAGTTGTTACATACCTACCACCCAATTCTTTATATAAATTAAAAAATTTAATATATTCATTAAAAGTTTTTTCATTAGTTAGCCTTTTTGTATTTAGTTCCAAAACTATTCCTCTATTAACTATTTTAGTAAACAAATTAGATAATTCTTCCTTAAAGTCTTCAAAATACATTTCCTTGTCTTCATAGGGAGAGTACCTAGAAACGTAGTCAAAATGAGCAAATGAGTCAAAATCTTGGAGCAAATCAATTAATGTGCAAGATTCAATTAGGTATTCTCTGTAAGCATAACTTTTACTTTTTCCCATATAAAATTCAGGGTCAGAACCTACATCAAAGGTTCCAATAAAATGAGCTGAAGCTAAAACATAATCAAAATAATTTTCATCTATTATTTTTTTATTCTCTAAGATAAAATTTTTGCTAAGCCCTAATTCAATTCCTAAAAATAAATTATCCCCTCTGTAATTATCATATTTATTAAAATACTCCTTAGTATTAAATACAAATTTATCCTTATCACCATAATCTAAATCCATATGCTCAGTTATTATTACCTTTAAATTGCTTTTATTTATCTCATTAACCATTTCGTTAATTTTAATCATAGAATCACATGAAAATTCCTTTGTATGAATATGAGAGTCAACCATATTATACCTCCTGTAAAATAAATTGTCTTATATTGTATAATAATGCTGTTTATGTTAGAATATATTCGAGTGGTATAACCCCTCAAACCTATACCAAAATAAATAATTGGAAGCGTTCTTTCCCCAAGACTGCTTCCTTTTTTATATACAATATTGATATAATTATACTATATAGATTTTTGGAGTACAAATATGAAAAAAGTAATAAATATATCTGCAAGGGATCTAGTTGAATTTATATTTAAAAGAGGAAGCATAAACAATTTATTTCAAGGTGTATCCCGTGCAAAAGAAGGTGTTTTAATACATAAAAAAATACAAAATTCATATGTAAAAGAAGAATTTTCAAAAGAGGTTACTTTAAACCATGAAATTGAATACGAAAATTTTACATTAAAGGTGTCAGGAAGAGCCGATGGCATATGGAAAAATTTGCTTGGATATAAAATTGAAGAAATAAAAACCACATCCTATCCCCTTGAATTAATAGATGAAAGCTTTTACTATGTTCATTTAGCGCAAGCAAAGGTATATTCATACATTTTCTGCTTAAAAGAAAATTTAGAAGAAATTAATATAAAGCTTAACTATTTTAATATATTAACTGAAGATACAAAAATTTTTGATTTTAACTTTACCTTTAATGACTTAAGCATTTTTTTTAACGATTTAATAAACAAATACATAAAATGGGTAAACTTTTCATTATCCTGGGAAATTACAAGAAATGAAAACTTAAAGAAATTTGATTTTCCATTTAAGGAATACAGAAAGGGCCAAAGAGATTTTGCTATTAGAGTATATAAATCTATAAAAGACTCTAAAAAAATGTATTGCGAAGCTCCAACAGGCATTGGTAAAACAATATCTGCTATTTTTCCATCATTAAAAGCTATGTCAGAAGGTCTTTGCGAAAGGATATTTTATTTAACATCAAAAAACACAACCTCAAAAGTAGCTGAAGAGGCTCTTTTAAAGGTAAACAAAAAATCAGGCATTGTGCGATATATTAAAATTACAGCAAAGGATAAAATATGCTCATTTAAAGAATGCGCATGTAACCCCGATAGCTGCCCCTATACCTTAAACTATTATGATAAAATAAACGATGTAGTTTTTGAAATTATAAATAGCAATACAAACTTAAGCAAGGAATTAATTGAAGAATATTCAAATAAATACAGCCTATGCCCATTTGAACTCACATTAGATTTATCAAATTATGCAGATTTTATCATATGCGATTATAATTACATATTTGACCTTAGAGTATACTTAAAGAGGTTCTTTGAAAATACTTCAGAAAAATATGTTTTTTTAATAGATGAGTGCCACAATTTAATAGATAGAGCAAGGGACATGTACTCTTGTGAGTTAAACAAAAAAGAAGTATTGGAAGCTAAAAAGCTTTTAAAATATATTTCACCTAAAGCCATAAATTCTTTAAATAAAAAGCTTATAGAGTATAGAAACCTATGTTTAAAAGACAAATATTTTATATTTAAAGTTCAAGAAAAAGAACTATATCCTTTGATTTCAAATACAATATTAAGCTTAGAGGAAGCTTTTTTAAAAATTAAGCCTTCTAAAGAAAAGGATTTTTTAATAAATTTCTATTTTAACCTTCAAAATTTTTTAAAAATAG
Source organism: Clostridiaceae bacterium (assembly GCA_031549885.1). Lineage (GTDB taxonomy): Bacteria > Bacillota > Clostridia > Clostridiales > Clostridiaceae > WQUF01. The sequence continues at coordinate 20,831 of JAVBPD010000089.1, read as the reverse complement.
GTGAAATATACGATGATAATTGTTACATATCATATTGTAGCAATTTTTCTAATGAATTTATTTTTAAATTGTTTTGCATAGATCCAAGTCCATACATAAAAAAATCTTATAAAAAAGCCATAAGCTGCATACTTTTTTCTGCAACATTAATGCCATTAGATTATCACATGGATTTATTAGGAAAAGATGATGATGATACTTTCTTAAAAATACCAAGCCCATTTTCAATTGAAAATAGAAAAGTCATCGTATGTGGCGATATAGATACAAGGTTTGACTATAGAAATTCTTATATTAAAAAAATATCTGATTATATAAATTTAACAATAACTTCAAAAGAAGGAAATTATATTGTATTCTCCCCTTCCTATGAATATATGAATTTAATATATGAGGATTTTATAAATAGATACCCTAATTTTAACACAATAATTCAAGTTCAAAATCAAGATGAAATAAAAAAAGAGAATTTTTTAAGCTTTTTTAAAGAAAATCCAATTAAAACTCACATTGGCTTTTGTGTTCTTGGTGGCATGTTTTCTGAAGGAATTGATTTAAAAGGAAATAGGCTTATTGGGGCTATAGTTATAGGTGTAGGGCTTCCTAAAATAAGCTTAGAAAGAAATATAATGAAAGATTTCTTTGAAGTAAAAAATTCTATGGGTTATCTCTATTCATATATATACCCTGGAATCATAAAAGTATTCCAAGCATCAGGAAGGGTAATAAGAACTTTAGATGATAAAGGAATCATCATTCTCATGGAAAAAAGGTATACAAATTCATATTATAAAAATTTCTTTCCTCTTCATTATAAGCCATATTCTACAATATTTAATGAAGAAAATTTAGAAAAGGAAATAAATGATTTTTGGAAATTTCAAAATTAAAAAGCTTAAATTTTTATTTCCATCCAATCATAAATGCTCTTATCTTCAAAAATTTTTGTGCATAGCTTATGCCCAGCACCCTTTACTAATTTTAAAGTCGTATCTGCTTTTGCTGCCTTTAAGCACTCATATGTTTCCTTGCTTTCACTTACTGGAATGGTTTTGTCATCCTCTCCATGTATTATTAATGATGATTTATTTAAAATGCTATTTACATTGTTTTTTAACATAGCACCGCCGCCTATAGAAATTATTCCTTGAAACAATTCAGGCTTTTGCATTAAAAAATTCCATCCTCCATAGGCTCCAAGGCCACAGCCTATAATGCAAACCCTCTTCATGTCGCAGTCATAAAGGCCATGTATTTCATCCATTAAAAGTTCAATGCTATATAAATGATAATCCCAAAAATAACTAAAATGGCATTGAGGGGAAATTATAATATAGGGAATCTCTAAAATTGATGTATAGCTATGTATTCCACTTTTTTTAACATCATAAATATTTGATCCTCGTTCACCAAAATCATGTAAATACAAAATTACAGGCAGCGCAGGAGCAAATTTATTAGGTATATTTACAATATAATTTAATGTTTCTTTTTGAGTTGATCTAAATTTTGCTAAAGTCTCTTTCATAAAACCCAGTCCTTTTAATTTAATAATTTTATTGTACTATTTAAAATAAAAAAATACCACCCAAAGGTGGCTAAATTGTATTTAATTATTCATATTTTATTAATTTTTGACTTGGAAGCTTAAGGCCATTTGCAATAAATGGATTATTAGTTACTCTATAGTAAATCAGCAATTTTTGATTTACCAAATCTAATGCTTTTAAATTATTGTTTGCTAAAAATACAATCTGAAAATTATTTGCATTTCCAAAATTTATACTATTTAATTTGTTATTTTCAGCATATATTTGATTGCCTTTTATATTTTTACTTAAGTCCAAACTTGTCAATTGATTATAGCTTAAATTCATAAATGTCAAATTCACATTTTTGGTTAAATCGATTTTTGTAATTGCATTAGAATATAAAATCAACCTTTGAAGCTTCACATTAGGGCTTAAATTAATTGAAGCAATTTCATTATATTGAAGCTCTAATACATTTAAATTTACATTCCTAGTTAAATCAATAGAAGTTAAATTTCCATGGGTAAGCTTTAAAGTAGTTAAATTAACAAGCCTTTCAATGCCCTTAGCACTGCTAACTCCATTTTGTATTATAATTGAAACAATTTTTTTGCTATCTGCCTCTGTAAAGGCATCATTTACTGTTTTGTTCAATTGTTTTGCTATTTCTTGTGATAAAATATTATCAGGAAAAACATCCTTTATACTTTCTACTTTAACTGGTGGCTCAATTTTCTTTATGGCATCTAAAGCTTTGCTTGAATCTATTAAACCTCCAGTTTGGACTTTTCCTTTAAGCGTTTGAAGAGGTCTTACATTGTTCATTATAATTTGCTTAATTTGATTTGGAGTTAAATTTATATTGCTGCTTTTTATAAGAGCACAAAGCCCAGTAACATGAGGTGTAGCCATTGAAGTGCCAGACATATATCCAAACTTATTATTTGGAAGAGTGCTATAAATTGATTTTCCAGGTGCTGCTACATCCACAGTTTTTATTCCATAATTTGAATAACTAGATAATGCTCCATTTTGATCAATGCTTGCAACAGTTATATTATTTGCAAGGTCATAATTTGCAGGGAAGAAAGGGCTAACATCGTTATTTGATCCATTATTACCTGCAGCAGAAACAAAAAGCATGTCCTTAAATTTGTTCATAACATCATATAAGCTTTGAGAATTTCCCTTTCCACCAAATGACATGTTAACTATAGAGGCTCCATGATCATGAGCATATACAACAGCTGAAATAATATCAGCAAAATTAGATACACCACCATCTTTTCCAAATATTTTAAGAGGCATTAATTTAACGTTTGGTGCTACACCTATTACTCCATAATTATTTTCTAAGGCAGCAACTGTACCTGAAACATGGGTACCATGATTGTAATCATCCATAGGTTTATTATTTTTCCCATAAAAATTCCATCCATTAGTATCATCAACATATCCATCCTTATCATCGTCAATTCTATTATTAGGAATTTCTTTAGTATTTACCCAAATATTATCCTTTAAATCTTTATGGTTATAATCAATACCAGAATCAACTATTGCAACAACAACAGATGGGCTTCCTTTTACAATTTTCCATGCATTTTCCACATCAACATCAATTCCAGGATAAGTTTTATTTTTCAAGTTCCAAAGTACATTAAAATATGGTTCTTCATTTAAAGTACATCTGTAATTTGGCTCTGCGTACAAAACACTAGAAGATTCGTTTATCTTTGTTAAAAACTTTAAAGACATTTCAGCATTATCTGGCAATTTAAAGGTAAATAAATTTGCATCATTTATTAGCTTAATTTTGTCTAGCAAACCATTTGTGTATTGAAATTCGTCAATGTCTACTTGAGAAACAGCATCTTTAAACCTAACAATAACAGAATCTTTTTCAATTATATTATCGGATCGCCAAGAAGTAGCATTTAGATACTCATCAATTACCCTTTGCTTAAGGTCATTAAAATCAGAAGACTCAAGATTAGTTGCATTTGCAAATCTCATAGTTAAAAGTAACACAGCTGCCATAAAAATAATAAAGTATTTTTTTAAATTTTTCATTTGAATAACCACCTAAAATTTATAATCAATTTATCATATGATGCAAAAAATTAATAAGTTACCATATTTTGTGTAAAAAAAAACTGCAAAATATTTTGCAGTCTTAAAACTATTTATTTTTCAACACTTTTAATCTAAAAAATTCTTCTCTTTCTTTCTCCTCTAAAATATCGCTTATGTTTTTAATTGTTGCAGCAAACTTTGGAATTTGTATATTCTTAAGGGCATTGGCTCTTTTTTGAGTCTTTTTTATTTCCATAGCTAATTTAAATATAGTGTTTTCAATTTCAGCCATATCGTATAAAATATATTTTACTTCATTAAAATTTTTATATGCTATATCCATAGATGCATCTGATGAATAAAAGCTATATCTAGTTTTTATGTCCTCTCTTTCAAATTGAACTTTAGGAATTTCAACTCCCATAACAGAATGATGAACAATAGAAAAACTATCAGCTTCAGGTATTGTTGCGGCAATATCCTCAACTCTAGAAATGCCAATTGCAATGTTTGCTCTTTCTAAAGCTTTATAAGCTTCACCAAATATTTCATTTACTCTTTGCTGAAGATCTTTTGCTCTGTTAACATTAGCCATTAATTCTTTAATGAGTATGTTCCTTTTCTTATCTAAAAGTTCATAGCTTTTCTTTGCAAAGATAAGGGAACTCTTTGTCTTTAATAAGTTTGATTTGGTAGGGGTAATATTTAACAAAATTATTCTCCCCCTTTATAATTTATCTCCAATGTTTCTGGCCTTACTCTATCAAGCTCTGTCTTAGGCAATATGCTTAGCATTTTCCATGCTAAATCCAAAGTTTTATTAATAGTTCTATTTTCATTAAAATCTTGATTAATAAAATTTTCTTCAAATGCTTTTCCAAATTCTAGATATTTTTTATCCACATCAGAAAGTTCATCCTCACCAATAACTTGAGCAAGTGCCTGAACATCTTGAACCCTTGAATAAGATGAAAACAATTGATTTGAAACCTCAGGATGATCTTTCCTAGTATATCCTTCACCAATGCCATCCTTCATAAGCCTTGACAGTGATGGCAATATATTAATAGGAGGATATATACCATTTAAATAAATACCTCTATCTACTATGATCTGGCCTTCAGTTATAAAACCTGTTAAATCTGGAATAGGATGAGTAATATCGTCATTTGGCATTGAGAGTATTGGTATTTGAGTAATGCTACCTTCCCTTTCTCTAAGCATGCCAGCTCTTTCATATATAGATGCAAGATCTGAATATAAATACCCTGGGTATCCCTTTCTACTTGGAACTTCCTCCCTTGAAGAGCTTAACTCTCTTAGAGCTTCACAATAAGATGTCATATCTGTCATAACAACTAAAACATGCATGCCTTCTTCAAAAGCTAAGTATTCTGCACATGTTAAAGCACATCTAGGCGTTACAATTCTTTCTGCTATTGAATCATCAGCATAATTTACAAACATGACAACTTTATCCATAACCCCAGCTTCTTCAAAAGCATTAAAAAAGAAATCTGCATCATCATGTTTAATTCCCATAGCAACAAAAACCACAGCAAAGCTATCTTCTATATTATCAACGCCGCTTAATTGAGCTTGATTGACTATTTGCGCTGCAAGCTTATTATGAGGAAGGCCATTGCCAGTAAAAATAGGCAGCTTTTGACCTCTAATCAATGTAATTAAACAATCAATTGAGGATATTCCAGTTTGAATAAAATTACGAGGGTACTTTCTAGCTATAGGGTTCATAGCTGTACCATTTACATTATATTGTTTATCAGAATATATTGGATCTCTATTGTCAATTGGTTCTCCAAGGCCATTAAATTTTCTTCCAAGCATATCCTTTGACACAGATATTGTTAAAGGCCTGCCTAAAAAATCAACCTTAGTATTATTAACAGCAATATCTGCTGTTTGCTCAAATACTTGAATTATAGCTTTATCGTTAAATAACTGTACTACCTTTCCTCTTCGATGTTCTTTTTCATTTACTATAATCTCTACCATTTCATCATAGGACACATTCTCAACTTTGTTAACTACTAATAGAGGTCCCTGAACTTTTTCTATGTTAAAATAAAGCTTTCTCATATTAATTACCTCTACACATAACTTTTACTTAATTCTCTAAAAAAGTTTTGTATTTTTTCAATTAACTCCTTTAGTGGGTTTAAATCATCGTTTGAAACATTATATTTCATTTTATATAACTCGTCTAAAATTTCTTCATTTAATACTTTAGAAATAGGAGCTCCCTTTTTTATTACATCGCTTGCGCCATCATTAAATGTTTTTATTGCTTTAAGCATATAATACTGCTTTTCTAGCGTTACATAAGTATCATCTTTATGATAAGCATTTTGTTGCAAAAAACCTACTTTTAAAATCTTAGAAGTTGCTAGTATTAATCTTTGATTGTCAGGTAAAACATCTTCACCTACAAGCTTTACAATTTCTAAAAGTTTATCCTCTTGATATAAAAGCTTCATCATTTCTTCTCTAAGGTGCATAAATTCATTATTCAAGTTAATTCTAAACCAATCTTCTAAAGAGCTCTTATAATCGCTGTAGGATGTAAGCCAGCTTATTGCTGGATAGTGTCTTGCATTTGCAAGGCCTTTATCAAGGGCAATAAATGCACCTATAAACCTTCTAGTGTTTTGAGTAACAGGTTCAGAAAAATCACCGCCAGCTGGGGACACTGCACCAATTATAGTAACAGATCCTGAAGTTTTATTTAAATTTTCCACATCTCCAGCTCTCTCATAAAATTCTGCAAGCCTTGATGGCAAATACGCTGGATAACCTTCTTCTGCAGGTATCTCTTCAAGCCTTCCAGAAATTTCTCTTAAGGCTTCAGCCCATCTTGAAGTGGAATCTGCCATTATGGCAACATCATAACCCATATCTCTATAGTATTCTGCAATTGTTATACCAGTATATATTGATGCTTCTCTAGCTGAAACTGGCATATTAGAAGTGTTTCCTATTAAAAGTGTTCTATTCATCAAAGCCTTACCTGTTTTAGGGTCAATAAGCTTTGGAAAGTCTTCTAAAATTTCTGTAATCTCATTTCCCCTTTCACCACATCCAATGTACACAATTATATCTGCATCTGCCCATTTAGCTAATTGATGTTGTATCATAGTTTTACCAGTTCCAAAACCTCCTGGCACTGTAATTGCTCCACCTTTTGCTATAGGAAAAAATGTATCTAAAATTCTCTGTCCAGTAATTAAGGGAGTTGAAAGCCTTTTTCTTTCGCTTATAGGCCTTGGCACCCTTACAGGCCACAATTGATATAGCTTTAATTTAAATACTCTTTCCTTATCGCAAAGTTCTACAATGCAATCTTCAAGCTTATATTTGCCATCAGAGCACACTTTTGTAACTTTTCCAGACGTATGAGGTGGAACCATCAATTTATGCAAAATTAAATCAGTTTCTTGAATGGTTGCATAAATATCTCCTGGTCTTAATTCATCAGACACTTTTACTTTAATATTAACATCCCACTCTTTATCTGGATCTAATGATATAAGTCCAACACCTTCAGGTAAGAAACCATATTTAATTGTATTAAGCTTTTGAAGTGGTCGCTGGATTCCATCAAAAACGTTATTTAAAAGCCCTGGTCCAAGTTTAAGAGAAAGCAAATTGCCTGTAGATTCCACTTGTTCTCCTACTCTAACTCCAGATGTATCCTCATAAACCTGTATAGTTGCAAAATCCTCTTCTAAAATAATTACTTCTCCTATTAACTTTTTAACTCCAACAAGCACCATTTCCCTCATCTTAAAACCAGTCATATTTTTTGCTTTAACAACAGGACCATTGACACCATATATTAATCCATTATTGACCATTTTTCACCTCTAGCTTCTTCGTGATGTATTCATAAATAACTTTATCTACATTGTCAAGCTTAAACCTCAATGAATTATCAATTATAAAGCCCTTTTCTAAACTTAAAAAAAGCATGCCTCCTAGAATATTATCATCACTTTTGCAGAATTTAAATGTATAATTATTTTTTTTATTTTCATCAATTATCCTTTTAACAATTTCGCTATCTTTTTCAAGCGCACACACCTCATAATTTCCTTCAGGCAAGCTTGAAACAGTAAAACTAAATAAATCAATTAAATAATTGTGATAAGAATCACTATTAATAAATTCATTTAATTCATCTGTGACTTCATCGCGTATTTGTTTAAACATTTCCTTTTTTAAATCCGATAAAAGTTTGTTTGTTTCCTGTTTTTTTAATGATATTTGTTTCTTCATTCTAGTTTCATTTGATTCTATAAAATCTCGTATTTGTTTTTCTCTTGTTTTTATTAGTTCATCCTTTTTTTGAGATAATCTTAACTCATTATCCATCTTCGTTTTATTTAATTTTGCGTCATATTCATTATCAATTTTTTCTTTAATTTGCTTTGAAAAATATTCTAATTTTTCCTCAAGCGTCATTAAAATCCACCTTCTTTATAATTTTAATCCAACAGCTTCTTTAACATATCCCATTAACCAACCATTGCTTTTTACACTACCATGTCTATCTGGTATTTCAACAACCAATGGGCTTTTCTTTGAAAGCTTTAATTCTCTAATTTCATTAGGAATAAGTGCAGAAACCTTTTCTGTAACTATTATCATGTATATCTGTGGATCTTTTCTTAATTCATTTAGCTTTTTTATTATTCTATCCTTTTCGTGTATAACTTCCCCTTTTATACCCACAATAGCCATGCCAACTAAAGTATCCACATTATCACTTATTAAATAAGACTTCATGAGTTTTTACCTTATAATCTTAAAAGTATCAATATGGATATCAAAAGTCCATAAATTGCAATACCTTCTGCAAGACCAACATATATGAGCGTTTTACCAAATAATGTTTGATCCTCAGAAACAGCTCCAAGTGCAGCAGCACCAACTTGAGCAACAGCATAACCTGCACCAATACATCCAAGACTAGTACAAATAGCACAAGCTAAATAACCAAGCCCAGCAGATGGATTAACAGCCGCAACAGCATCAGTTTGAGCTGCTCCAACATTGCTAGTTAAACCAAAAATTATTTTAGGTATTAAGAATAAAACAGAAAAACTTATAACAGAAATGAATAATGTCATATTTATCTTTAAAACTCTTTTTAATTTACCTTTATCGCTATCTTCCTTTCTCTTCTTAAACCCATATAAAGTTGTTCCAATCACCATAATTAAAACTAATACTAACGAAATTGCTAAGAATATCATAACATTACCTCCAAATTTAATTATTTATAATAGACTCAATTGTCTTTTTCTTTACGTTCTTATCAAGCATATAATCTAAATTAATGGGCTTATATTCATTTCCCTTCCCATCAAAATATTTACTAAAAAGTTCATAATATTCAAGCCTAAGCCCCTGAATAAACACAACAAGTCCTTCAAGTACTATTATTATTAGATTTCCTATAATATATACAAATACACTGCCAATAGCAAATTTTCCACCACTAACCATATCTGAAATACTTGATACTGCTAAAAACAATCCTACGTGGTTTAATGCAAAAGCTCCTACTCTTATAAAAGATAAAGTATTAGATAATATATTTAAAATAAGTTCAAATATTCCAAATCCGTTTTCAACAAAATACTCACCTTTGCTTTCGTCAAACTTAAATTTACCCTTTGAAATTAAATTCCAAGTTGGATTTTTTAACAAAATAATGGCAGCTAAAAATATAAATAATAATACCCATACAAAAACAGGCATAGTATTTATATTCATAAATTTTGTAACAACTAAAGACAAAATACCTAAAAACAAAAGCAAACCAGCTATACCTTCCTTGCTAAAAAAAGCAGATTCATAATCTTTTTTCTTTAAGCAATTTATTAAGTGTAAAACATAAGAAGAAATCAATAGTATTACACCAAACGATATAGCATAAACTAGTACATCCATTACATTTTCCATAGGTTTTATTATATAAAACTCATGAAGCTCTATGCCAAAAAAACTCCCATATACGCATCCAAAAATCATAGAGGATATTCCTAAACACGAAACAATACCACCTAAACTAGTTCTTCTAAGTTTAAAGAATAGGAATAGGCCAGCTATTAAAAATATAAAACCTTGACCAATATCTCCAAACATAAGTCCAAATAATAACGTATATGTTATTGCAAAAAATATAGTTGGGTCGATTTCATCGTATGAAGGTACTCCAAACATCTTAACTAAAGTTTCAAAAGATTTAAACACATATTTATTATTAAGGCTAGTCGGTGGTTTAAAGTTATTTTTATCTAACTCTTCTAGATTTACTTTTGTAATAAAATAATCTCTACTTTTTTGAAACACATCCTCAAACTCTGCAATCTTATTCTCTGGAACCCAACCTGATATAAAAAAACTCTCCTCATTTACACAAACATTGGTTCTTAAATTGTAATTTTTTTCAATTAAATTTAAGCTTTCAACTAGCGATGTAATTGAATTATAATTTTTTGTTAAAAAATCATTCATCTCTTTACTATATTTATTATTTTCTACTTTTAATAATTCATAATCATCTTTATATTTTTCATAAACATCTTTAGGCTTGCCATACAAATCCTTAACTATATTAATATTAACCATATTTAAAGACTTAAATATCTTTTCTGCTTCCTCTATATTATCCATAAGGGTAAACGTTAAATATATACACTCATCTTTTTCATTTAATGCTTTTATTAAAATTGATGGAATGTTCTCATAGTTTGCTTTTATCTTTACCACATTTTCTTTTGTAACGCTATAAACTTCAAAGTCTATATAATTTAAATCCTTAAAATTAGAAAAATCCAAATCAACATTTAACATAGTTTCAATGGCTTTAATTTTTTTATCTAGTTTAATTAATTCTGCATCCACATTGTGCATTTTATCTTTTATTGATGAATAGTTATTGTATAAAACATCAATGTCATTTTTTATCTTTTCATAATCGTTTGAGAGAACTCTATCTTTATCTAATGCTGGTTTTTCACTAATTTTAGAAAACTTATCAATCATCTCATTATATATTTTTTCAATTTTTTCTTTATATAGATTCTCAAATTTTTTTTCAGATAATAAGTGTAAATTAACCATAGATTTTTCATCAATGTTTAAATCGTTATCAATATTTGAATGCTGATTTAAACTATTTATGCTATTAAAGGTATTTACAGCATGAAAGCACCCCATTGCAACTATTGAGCTTAAAGCTGATTCTATTTTATTTCTATGACCAGATACTAGTGTTAAATACATTTTTTCTACTGCCACATTTATCACCTCTTAATTGAGCAAATTGTATAAATCTGCTATGTTGTGATTATACCTCTTACATTCAAGTATGCTAACAATTATATCAATTTCAATTTTGTATAATTCTATAAATGAAAAAATTGTAGCAAAATCAACTTCCTCATCTTTAGCTATTTTTTTAATAACTTTATGTTTATAAGAAGAAACAGCGAATTCATTTTTTAAGTCATCTCTTTCAATTTGTATTAAATCTTTATACTCTTTATTAGGTATATTAGCTTGAAATTCATCTAAATCCTTTGAATAACATAACCTTTTAATTGATTCAGATGAAAGCTTATAATGGTCGTATATTGTATAATTAAATATTAGTTCTGGAGGAAGCGTGTAGTATTTCTTACTTCTATAAATCCAAAACAAGTTTAAAAGATCACATTCCATTCCCAATATTTTTTTCATAAGGTCATTTTGTTTAATCCTTTTTAGAACATTTCTAACCTTGCTATAATATGCTATATCTAAAGACATTTCAACATTAAATAATCCATCTTTACCTATGTGCTCAAAAGTACCCTTAATATGATTTTTATATATGGTACTTTTTAATTTACCCTCTAATTCATCCATAGTATTGCATTCAATTAAATTGTTATAATTTAATCTATTAAGCTCACATTTATACATTATTAAGTTTCTTATATTTTCCTTAGGCTTATTTAAAAAAACACCTCTAATTATAGTTTTTAGGTCTTCTACTTCATATTTAACAAATAATGCTTCAATTAAAGATTTATACTCTCCGCTTAAATAATTTCGAATTTTACTCATATACTCAGCAAATTGTAAGTTTAATAAAATTTCAACTTTTTCCCTATTTAAAGTTCCTACATCATAACCTTTAAAAGCATTAGAATAATAAGGATTTAAATTCAAATAATTTACAACATCTTGTATTGTATTAAGGTTTATTATGTCTTTAAATCTATCTTTAGATAACATTTTACCCTTTAAATTTCTTGTTTTACTATTAAGAGCATAGAAAATACCACTTGATAACATATTAATTCCTCAAATCAATTAGTGTTTTAAATATTTCTTTTGAAATTGACAATTTTACATTTTCAAAGTTATTCTTTAATAATTCAATATCTTTTTTGCTTTTCTCTAAAATATCTAAAGACTCTTTTTTTAACATTTCATCGTATTTTAATAAAATATTTTTTTTCTCATTTTCAATCAATTTCTCTTCTTCTTCTAAAATATCCTTTAAAGAAATTTCAAATTTTTGATTTTCATTTTCAATTTCTTCTTCCCTTAATTTTTTGTAAGAATCAAATTCTTTATCAAAAAGTATAATATCATTTATGATCTTCTCCATTGCCTGACCTCCTCACTTATAGTGTATACCTAAAATAATAAATGTAAAATTATAATTGCATATGATAACTTCAAATAATTAAAGAACAAGTAAATAAATATATGTAAAACAAGCTGTAGAGTAATATAAAAAAATTTTTTGGTTAAAAATAAAGTTTTTTGGCATTCTAAGTAGTTTATAACAAAATATTTCTAATATATAGTTTCCTTTGCTGCCTTTATTCATACAACTTAAGTCAAATAACGCATTCTTCACTGACAATTTCGAACCCTATATCTAAATATAGATTTAAAGCAGATTTATTATTTGACTCAACCTTAAGCTTCGCTATATTATATCCATGTTTTTCAATTAACTGTAATATAAATGTAACAATTCTTTTTCCTGCACCTATTTTTTGATATTCAGGAAGCACACAAATATTTACTATATAAGGGATGTATCCATTCATTATATATTGACCAAACCCTATATCTTTATTATTAACTTGAGCAAATACCAGGCCGTCTTTTACAAAAGAACTCATCTTCTCCTCATATTTTATATCGTTAACATTTATAGTATTTTTTCCGTCAGGATGGAAGCATACATTTTGTATATAACATCTAATTTCTTCATCTTGTTTTATAATAAATTTTCTTATATTTATATTATCATTTAACAAAGCAATATCAATAGGTTTTCTATAATAAAAATATAATTCCATAAGTTCACTTCTTGATGAAGGTATATAACTTTTAATGTGTATATTAATATTATCTTTAGGATTTATCTTTATTTTACAAAATTTACTTTTAAGGATTTTGTTCTTAATAAATGAAAATAATTCATTTAAATCCTGCGCATTTGTTATAATATCTTCATCTACATATAATGCCTTAATTTTAAACGCTCTTAAACTTTCAGTAGATAACCAAACATACGAACAAATTTCTTTATTAAATTTTATTAAAAATACTTCTCTTCTTAAAAAAAATTTATTTATTAAATTTTCTTCATTATACTTTTTAAAAAAATCTTTATTTAAAGAATTATAATTTAACCTTTTCATATTTAATTTTGCAAAGTCTCTCATACTTGATACTGTTAACCTATAAAACCTAAACATATCAACCTCATAATTTAATTTATTTTAGTATATAATTTAAAAAGACTATCTAAAGATAGCCTTTTTAAATATTTGAAACCTTTATGGATACTGCTTTATCAAAAATACCTCTTTTAATTTCTTGTGCAGTTATGTTTTTTGCCTTGAGAAGTTCAGTCATATTATTGCAAGCATCCCAAGGGTTAATATTATCACCACAAGTGAAAACATCGACAGCTGCATACCCCAGCTCGGGCCAAGTATGAATAGTAAGGTGTGACTCTGAAATTATTACAACTCCACTTACACCTTGAGGACTAAATTTATGAAAAATTACTTCCCTGACTTCAGCACCGCATTTTAGTGCAGATTCTACCATGGCTTTTTCGATAAAATTTTTATCGTTTAACACATCAGGGTTACATCCATATATTTCCGCCAAAATGTGACGTCCTAATCCATTCATTATATATGCATGCCTCCTTTAAAAAATAAATATAAGTAAATTTTATCAAATTATTTTAAAAAGTCAATGTTTAGTAGCATATTCTCAAAATAACATGCATATTCACATGATTTATTTATTTTGCTAAAGTTTACACACTATATTGACTGTTAAAAATATCCAACAAAAATGCGCAATGCCATTTAGACATACGCATTTAGCTAATTATTTTCTAAAAATTCTCAACTTCTCTTATGCTTAAAGATATCTTTTTATTTTCGTCATCTACTTGAAGAATTTTAGCTTTAACCATTTGTCCAATTGTAAGTTCATCCTCTGGTTTTTCAACTCTCCTTGTGCTAATGTGAGAAACATGTATAAGACCATCAACACCAGGTTCAAGTTCAACAAAAGCACCAAATGATGCAAATCTTACAACTTTTCCAAGTACAATGCTTCCAACAGGATACTTATCTTTAATATTTGACCAAGGATCAGGAAGAAGTTTCTTTAAGCTTAAAGATAGCTTTTTATTTTCTTTATCCACTGATATAACTGAAACTGTAATTTCACTACCTATTTTTAATACATCTTCAGGTTTTTCAACCCTACCATGTGATAATTCAGAGACATGTAAAAGTCCATCTACTCCATCAACTTCAACAAAAGCTCCAAAATTAGTAATTCTTCTAATTATTCCTTGAACTATATCGTCTACTGCTATATGTTCCCATGTAACCTCTTCCATTTGAAGTTTTTTATCTTTAAGAAGTCCTCTTCTTGAAGCTACTACTCTTGGAAGTCTTCTTTTGTGCGTAGTATATTCAATAATGTTTACATTAACATCTTTTCCTTCATAAATGCTTAAATCTTCAACATGAACAAGTTCCATATGTGAAGCTGGTATGAAGATTTTTGTTCCTTTATAATCTGCTTCAACTCCACCCTTTACAGCTCTTGTAACCTTAACAGCAATGAGTTCTTTGCTTTCAGCAAATTTCTCAAGTTCATCATATGCTTCTTTTCTTTCTTTTAAAAACTCTTCTCTTTTAATTTCAATAATAGATATTATTGGTGGTTTAGTTTCGTTTCCTAAACTTAAAACTTTAGCTTTAATTTTTTCACCAACTTGTAAAACTTCTGTTAATTTAACATTGTCTTCTTCTGTAACTTCATTAATCGGTAAAAGTGCTTCTGCTTTGTAACCAATATTAACATAAGCCTCATTTTCATCAAGGGATACTACTTGACCTTCAACCACACTACCTATAGACAAAACCTTATCAAATTCATCCATATATGCTAGTTGCTCATTCATTTCTAACTTATTTTCATCCATTTTCCTGATAGCCTCCTCTATTATCCATTCAGGTGTTGATGCACCCGCTGTTACTCCAATTATTTTGTTTTTGTCAGTGTTTATAATATTATCTGGTATTTCAGTGGAATTTTCAACTAATATTGTATTACTACAATTATTACTGCATATTTCATATAGCTTTTGAGTGTTTGAACTACTTTTACTACCAATAACAATCATAATGTCAACTTTCTTAGAAAGCTCTTCTGCAGCAAGTTGCCTCTCTTTAGTAGAGGAGCATATTGTATTATAGATTTTTATATCATACTTATGGTCTTTTAAAAACTCGCAAATGCTTTCAAATGTTTCACTTTTTTCTGTAGTTTGTGAAACAATTGTATATTTATTCTCATAAGGTAATGATGTAATTTCATCTATGCTTTTTACCACAATAGCTTCATTGTCGCACCATCCATTTATACCTATAACCTCTGGATGATCTTTATCACCAATTATTATTATTTTTTCGCCATCCTTATAATTTGCACTAACTCTTTTTTGAATAGCTAAAACATATGGGCATGTAGCATTTATTATATTCAATTTTTTTAATGTAAGCTTGTCAAAAACTGCCTTTGGAATACCATGACTTCTAATGATTATTATATCACCTTCATTGAGTTTCTCAATATCATCAAGTTCTATAGGTATGATATTTTTTTTCTTTAAATCTAAAACCACATCTCTATTATGTATTATATCGCCCAGTGTATATACTATACACTTATTTTCAAGGGATGTTTTTATACTAATATCAACTGCGCTTTTAACTCCAAAACAAAAACCATAACTATTTGCTATTTTTATTTTTCTAATACAATCACTCCCAATTTCGTTAAATAATTAACCATTTTATCCACTACTTCTTCCACAGACATATTTGTAGAATTAATCTTTATTGCACCTTCCGGAACAACAAGGGGATCAACTTTTCTATTCATATCTTGCTTATCTCTTGCCCTAATTTGTTCAAGTACAGTATTAAATTTAATATCCATTTGTTTTCTTGATAATTGGTCATATCTTCTCTTTGCTCTTGTGTAATCGCTAGCTGTCAAATAAAATTTTAATGTAGCATTAGGCAAAACCTTAGAACCAATATCTCTTCCATCCAGTATGATATTCTCATTTTTAGCAATTTTTCTTATTTTTTCTGTTACTAAATACCTTACTTTTTCATTCAAACAATAGATTGATACATTTTTATTAACATCTTCGTCATTTAACCTATTTTGTACATCTTTTCCGTTAATTATCAATCTATTATTTTCCATATACATATCTAAGCTTTTCACAAGGAGTATTAATTTTTCCGAGTCATCTGGTCTTACAAAATATTTTAGTGCTTCTAAAGTAATCCCTCTATAAAATAAACCACTACTTAGATATTTAAATTTTAATTTTTGTGCAAGTTTTTTTGCTATTGTACTCTTGCCTGCACCTGCGGGACCATCTATTGTTATTTGAATAGACATTGTTCACCTTCTCATAATACTAATTCTATAAATTTATACAAAATCCTTTACTATTTTATCAAAATGTATCATTTTATTTTGCTTCCACAGGCGTAACCTGTTGAAAAAGCAATCTGAACATTATAACCTCCTGTATATGCATCCACATCTATAACTTCTCCAGCAAAATAAAGATTTGTGTATTTCTTGCTTTGCATGTTGCTTGGATTTATTTCTTTGACATCAATTCCACCTTTAGTAACAATAGCTTCATCAAGATCCCTTTTGCTTGTTATTGTTAAAGGAAATCTTTTAATAATATTCACTAATTTTTTCCTCTGTATTTTAGTTATAGAGTTTACAAATGTGTTTTCATCTATTCCACTAAGCTTTATTAAAACAGGAATAATTTTTTGGGGAAGTAAATTATTAAGTGAATTTTTATAAATCTTATTTTTAAATTCTAAAAATTCTCTTTGAACTCTTTTATCAAGTTCATCTTCATCTAAATATGGTTTAAGATCTATAAAGCCACTATATTTATTGTTAGATTTTAACTTTGAGCTTGCTGATAGAACTAGTGGTCCTGATATACCAAAATGGGTAAATAGCATTTCTCCATTATCATTATATATCTTTTTTGTGCCATCATATAAATACAATGAAACATTTTTTAAGCTAAGCCCTTGAAGTGATTTGATGTAATCTTCTTCAACATTTAGCGGCACAAGTGCAGGTGTAAATTCTATTGTTTTAATTCCTAATTTTTTTGAAAATATTATTCCATCACCTGTTGAACCAGTGCTTCTATAGGATGCTCCTCCTGTACATATAACAAAGTTATCACCTTCAATTTTTTCACCATTTGATATTTCTACATACGATATAAGGTTATCACTATGAACAATTTTAGAAACATTGCTATTTAATTTTATTGTCACTCCTCTTTTAATTAATTCTCTACTCAAAGCATTAATTATATCTGATGATTTATCAGATTCCGGAAAAACCCTTCCTCCTCTTTCCACTTTTAAAGCCACTCCTAATGATTCAATAAAATTTATTAAATCCTTGTTTGTGAAGCCATATAAAGCACTATATAAGAAATCTTTATTTGTATTTATATAATTAAAAAATTCTGATATATCTTTATTGTTAGTTACATTGCATCTACCTTTACCTGTAATAAAAAGTTTTTTTCCAATTTTTTCATTTTTATCTATTAAAATAACGTCATTATTTGAGGATGCTGCAATTGATGCCATTATTCCAGCAGGGCCTGCTCCAATTACTATTAATTTTTTCATTTTTACCTATCATTCTTCTTTATAAATTGTGATTATATATTTTTTTTCTCTTTCCTTTATTCCAAAAACTACATTTAACTTGCTTAGATTCTTATTTAAAAAATCTACTATTTTATATGCTTCTTTAAATTCACTTATTTCCATGGATGCTAATACCTCCATTTTATTACTCATAAAATCCTCCTAATTAAATTTTTCAATCAATATCAATGAAGGTGATTTTTCTCTATTTACCATCTCATGACTCATAACTCCCCAAATGCTCTTATCAACATTTTTAAGAAACCTTAATAATTCTTCCTGTTCTCTTTTTCCTTCTTCATGGCCAGGATAAGTTATAATAATTATTATACCCCATTTACATAGTTTTTTCATAGCATTTTTTACACTAATTATTGTACTTTCTGCATTTGTAGTTATTGATTTATCCCCTTTTGGCAGATAACCTAAATTATAGATAACAAAATCTATATCTTCTGTTATTAAGTTTATATTTTCATGAGACTCCTTAAATACTATAACCTTAGAATTTTTTTCCTTAAAATCTATTATTGCTTCTTCTTGTATTTCAAATGCATATACTTTATTAAAAAGTGTGCTTAAAAATATTGCATCATTTCCTCTACCTAATGTGCAATCTACTGCAACATTTTTTATTTTTACATAATTTTCTACTATTGTGCGATATAGCTCTATAAAGCTTTGCGTGTAATTAAACATTTTACAAACCTTTTAAATAATTTATTTCGTCTTCATTTAAATATCGCCACATGCCAAGCCTTAATTCTCCTAATGTGATATTGCCAATGGATATCCTGTTTAAGGATATAATTTCTTTATTTATGCTTTCTAACATATTTCTTATTTGTCTATTTTTCCCTTCCCATATTGTTATTTTAAATGTATTTTCTTCTATTTTTTCTATTTTTGATTTTCCATACTTTATTCCTTTATAAAGTATACCATTTTCTAATTTTTTACATTCATTATTAGATAGTCCTGATGTTAACTTAACTATATAATTTTTAGCAATCTTTTGCCTTGGATGAATTATTTTATTGTAACAATCACCATCGTTTGTTAAGAGTAAAAGCCCTGTAGTCATATAGTCTAAACGCCCAATTGGATATATTCTTTGTTTTGTTTTAACTATATCTAAAAGGCAGCATCTATTTTTTTCATCTTTCATGGTAGAAACTACTTTTAAAGGTTTATTTAACATTATATAAATAAAATTGTTTTGAAGTTTTAAAAGCTTTCCATTATATTTTACTATATCTTTTTCTTCATCAATTTTAATGCTTGGATCGAGTATTATTTTATCATTTACCATTACTTTTCCTGAAAAAATAAGTTCTTCTGATGTGCGTCTAGAAGCTACTCCACAACTTGCTAGATATTTTTGAAGCCTATATACCATAAATTCACCTAAAAATCTTTTGAAGTTTTTTAATTTCAATTTCTATAATATCTATGTCGCTATCATAAATTTTCCCACCCATAAATCTTGTTATTATACTTTTTTTGTTGTAACCATTCTTATACATGATAAGATCATGCGTAAGTTTTTTATATGCATTTATTCCAATATCTAATTTTACCATTAATTCCTTTTTATTGTAGTAATCCTTATTAAGTATTTCATAAAGTTTATTTTGCAGATCAATTTTATATCCTAAATCTATATAAGCATTACTGTGTGGTCCATTTGTTCCCCTGTGGTGGGATTTGCAAAGATATTTATAGTTTAACTTCACATCAAGTCCTCCTTCACATGTATGGACAACATGATGTATGTCTCCTATTTTACCGCATATTTCACATAAATACATACATGCAGCTCCTCTTTTATGGAATGCTTTTTTAAAAGGAATTTTTTATTCAATTTTTTTTACAGCCCTCTCTTTCATATCTTAAAATATATTAAATTTTCATTATATTTATTATACCATTTTGCTCATATTTATCCAAACCCATCTATAAAAAAATAATATAAAGCCCAAGTGTGAACTATATATAATAAGTGCATACTTGGGTTTTACAGTAAAAATATTCAATTCAAGGATTACTATAATTATCCCTTTTATTCTCAGGTCCTTTAAGAAAGCTTCTAATACCTTTATGTGCATAGTGCTCATCTTTAAACCTCGGTATGACATGAAGACTTGCATGTTTTATTTCTTGACCAGCAGTCTCATAGCAATTCCAACCTATATTGTAACCATCAGGCTCATATTTTTCATCTAAATAAAAATTCACTTCCTTTAGAAGTTCAAAAGTTGCAGCCCACTCTTCTTTAGTTAAATCAAAAACCGTTTCTCTATGCTTTATAGGTATTATTATTCCTGATCCAATTAATACTTCTTGCGGCATCTGCAGAAACAAACAGTGCTTATTTTTTAAAACTACCTTCTGCTTTTTTTCTAGTTCAATATTACAAAAGGGACAACCTTTCAAATTATCACAACCCCTCTTTACTATAATCATAAATCATATAATAGTATAACATTTATGAAATAGTTTTTATATATTGACATTGCATAATTTTTGTTTATTTAGCTTTCCTTTTTTATATAATTTTGTTCTTAAATGATTTTTTAAAGCATATATTTTAAGGTTAGAATTTTTTTAAAGAGGTTTTTTAATGGAATATGAAGGCGTAGGTTTAGATTTATTTCCTAATTACAGTCTTGAAAATTATAAGGTTACTAAAGTTGAAGTAGATATTGGCGAATCACCTGAAGATTTAAGGCAAAGAATGGAGGAAGAAAGAAAAACTATTATAAAGAGAAATAAAAACTTCAATGAGGGGGTAGACCTGCACAAAAATTTGAAAAAGATCGACATTGAATTAATAAATGATATTCCAGAGGGATGGAGC
>JAVBPD010000068.1:0-33065 GCA_031549885.1 Clostridiaceae bacterium | reverse complement strand
AATCTTAGGGTTTGGATACTTTTACCTACAGCTTTTGAAAATTGACCAATTGTATAGTATTTCATGTTATCACCTCATATACATGATAACATAAAACTGATAATTTTTAAATAGAATTTAGTATATTTTATTAGTTATTTTTATACTGTTGTTACGCCTCCTCTCCAACTACCTTTAAAAATATGCTTTCTAAAGTTTCATGATTTGGCATGAGTTCATATATTTTTATACCTTTATTTATTAGAAAAACAGCAATATCCGAAGCTTCTTCTCTATTTTTAATGGATATTAATATCTTACCATTTTCATCTTGATCATTCATATTTTCATCAAATTTTTCTTTAAGAGAGTTAAAAATATCCTTTGAAATTCTGCTACAAATAAGCGATAAAGTCATCTTTTTCATTAACAGATCATTCATAGATCCTGATATAACTAATTTACCCTTATTTATAATTGTAACACTATCGCTTACAGCCTCAACTTCACTTAGCAAATGGCTATTTAAAAAAACAGTAGTTCCTTCTTTTTGCAATGAAATTATGATGTCTCTAACTTCTTTCCTGCCTATTGGGTCAAGAGCTGATGTGGGCTCATCTAAAAATAAAAGTTCAGGATTAGATAAAAGTGCACATGCAAGTCCAAGCCTTTGCTGCATTCCTTTGCTATAAGATCCTACTTTGTACTTTTGTTGACCTAAAAGTCCAACCTTTGAAAGCACTCTTTGATTTCTTGATTTATCTTTTTTTAAATGATAAAGGTTTGAATGAAAATTTAACAAATCCTCTCCTGTCATCCATTCTTGATATCTAAAAAGCTCTGGTAAATATCCCATTTTTTCCCTCGCTCTTACATCTCCTAAAGGATATCCTAAAACTTCTCCTTTTCCTGAAGTTGGGAAAACAAGCCCAGTGAGCATTTTAATACATGTACTTTTGCCTGCACCATTTGGACCTAAAAAACCGTAAATCTGTCCTTTTTCAACAGACAAATTTACGGAATTAACAGCTACTTTATCTTTATATTTTTTAGTAAGTGAATCTGTTTCGATGATCATCATCAAATGCTCCTAGCTATTTGAGCAAGTTCACTATCAGATTTATCTGAAACTAAACAATATAAAACTCCATTTTTAGTCCATATTAATGCAGATCCTTCTCTTTCATTATCATCGCCATATTTTACTGTTAAACCTTCAGGAAGCATTGAAACAACTTGTCTCATATCTTGAGTGGAATATATATATCCAGTTACACCTCCAAGTGAAACTTCACGTCCAAGTCCCATGATAACAGGTAAATATACGTCTCTAGTTTTAACATCTATATTAGATAATTGTGAGCGAAGGTTTTCTGATAAAAATGGCATGTTTAACATACTATTCCATATTCCATTAATAACCTCATCATTTCCATCTAAATAAACACCTTGAGTTGCAAATAAATCTACATCATTATAATGTGCAGCTATTGAAGGTGCAACATTTACTGTAATTTCAGATCCATCATAATTATTGTCTAATAAATTTGTAACGCCAATTTTTGATAATTCATCATTTATTTTAGCAGTATCTACTACAATTGTATTTGACTGTGAATCTGTAGCATAAAGGCTAGGTGTTTCGCCTTTTAAATCTTTAGGAAGATTAAATGAAAAGGCTGTAAATTCTGATATATCTGAAAGTTCTTTAACTTGTAGTTTCTCGTGTTCTATAGCTTCTTTTGCATCATAATTTTGCAAATCTTGATCATTAAAATCTTGATCTTTAAATTTATCTGCAAATCCTTTAAAATAGTTCATTGACTCCTCTATATCAGCTAAAGTAACTTTTATAGTTTTCGCATCACCTACACGAAAGGCTGACAAAGCAGATATAGTAAGTGATTGCACAGAGGGTATAAACATCATGGTAGATACCAATGTAATAGCTATAGCAGAAATTAAAATTTTCTTTTTCATTTATAAACTCCTCACTTATAAATATTTATTAAATATATATAATTTACTTTTTAAAATAAAAAGTATAATTTTCTATATATCAATATTGTATTATATAATTATGAACTTTTTATGTATTAAATATAAATAATATCTAATCAAAATAAATATTAATTTATAAATTTTTTATAATTTAAAATCTTTCATTAAAAAAGATCTCTAAAAAGAGATCTCTTTTAATAATTATTTCACAATAAAATCAAAACACCTTCTATTTTTAAGGGCAATTTTATTAAACTCTCCAGCTTTTTTATGTTCAGGATGCTCAGAATATATGTTTAAATCCTCTTCATTGTTAAATTCGCTAACTAAAACAATATCACCATTGCTTGTAGATAGCATATTATAATTAACTTCCAAAGATACTATTTCAGGAATTATAGAAATTAAGCTTTCTAAATTTTTCTTAATTATTTCAGCATTTTTCAAGTTTTCTTCTCTTGAAAATTCATCTTTAAAATCCCAAACCACAATATGTTTAACCATAAATCCCTCCAAATTATATTTTATTTTTTATATTATAATCATATACCATTTTTGAAATTTCTGCTATAGACTCATAAGTAAATCCATCAGTATAAAAAATTATAATATATGGCTTTTTAGTATAAACAATTCCAACATCATTAACGTAAGATTCAAAATCTCCAATTTTATGCGCCACAATATCACGAGGAATAAGCCCATCAATTCTATCATGATATATAGTATGTTTCATATATTCTATAATAGTATTGTAATATGGATTATTATCTTCATTAGCATAAAGCTTTTGCATAATAGCAAGCATTGCCTTTGGAGTAATGTAATTAGTATCAGATATTTTTATTCCAGATACTTCTTCTATATACGCAATTACATCAGAATAGCCTAATAATCTAGTAAGCATATTAGCTGCAATATTATCAGAGTACTCTATTGAGTATTCTGAAAGCGTTACAAGGCTAATAGGGCTATTTAAGTCCTCACTACCTTGCAATATTCCAGCACCATCTTCGTAATCACCTGGCGAGTAAATCATTGTACTCTTTATATCAATTTCATTATTAAAAACCTTATCATAAAAAAGCATATTTAATGGAACCTTATATGTACTTGCAGGTTTAAACAATTTATCCGAATTAATTTCTATAATATCTTTTGATTCAATTTCATAATATATTAAAGAAAAAGAATCTAAATAATCACCAGCAAAACTTTCAATATTAGCTTTTAAGTCTTCTAAATTAATTTTAGATTCAGACTGTGAAACAATGTTTTCATTTAATGATGATATATTATCATTAAATGAATTATGATATAAAGTTTTATTATCTGCCTCACTTTCTTTTGAAAAAACTGTTTGTATTTTATCATAAAATTGTGGAAAGTAACACAATTGAAACCAAGTATAAACTAAACATACTAGCAAAATTGTAGATATAATTTTTTTCATTCTATCACCTTATTAATTGAACATATTATTAATATTACATCAATGTTTAATGTATTAAATTTTTAATAACATAAAATATTTATAATAAATCTTAAATATTTAAATTATCACTAAAAAATAGCAAGTTTTTAAATAAATTTATATATAATAATTGTAAAAAATTATTTGGATTATTTTAGTATATACTTATAATATATTGTATGTTCCGTGGTATTAGAATATATATTTGTTAATTAATATTATATTGATACAATTTATTAATATAATAATATATTTAACCTTTGTCAAGCCATACCTGTATTGATTCATTAAATTTATATATTGTTAATAATTTAGCATTAAAATTATTTAAATTATGTAAAAGTTTGTTAATCTAATAATTTATTCAATCTATCGATGCCACTTAAGTAATTTGTGTTAAGCTCACTTAGCATGCTTTTATAAAAATCATTAAATGCTTTAATCCTTTCTTTGGCTAGATCCTCAGCTCTTTTTGTATAAAATTTATCATAAAGTTTCTTTAATTTAAAATGATATTCACTAAAGAAGGAGCCTGATTGTTCATTGGTACCATCAAGAACTCTCCCATCCTCGCAAACAAGATAAAGAGGCCTTGAAATTATTCCACAATAAAGAAGAGTTCGAGCTATTCCCATAGTTCCAGTTGAATCCAATTTATCAGCATCAAATAAAATTTTAGCCTCTATTGTCTTAGGTTCCATATTAGTTCTATATCTATGGCTTTGTATACAATCTTTTACATGAATTGAATCTTCTTTGTTAAGCCCTTCTTTAATTAAAAATTCATATGCCATCTCTCCGCCAACTATAGCATGGCATAGCTTAGAGTCTTCATATTGCTTTCCTCTGCCAATATCATGCAATAACGAAGAAATAATGATTACATCCTCATTTACATCCTTTTCATAAGAAGCAATATCTAAGGCAGCATACAAAACCCTATAAATATGCTCTTTATCATGAGCACTATCCTTCATACAAGTTTTCATATAATTTTCAATTCGTTTATATAAATTTCTTTTCAAAATATCACCTCTAACTATTTGTCATAATTTATTATTCTCTTTTTTCTCAAAAATTTATATTGATAGTAATTTATAAAGCACAAAATACCAGTAAATAAAAACACCAATCCTCCGCAAATAAATGGAAGCTTATTATCTAAAGTATAAATAAATCCAGCAAACAACGAACCCCCTATCATTCCAATGGATTTAGCAGAATTAAATACTCCAAATAATATTCCATTGGAAACACCCTTATCCCTACTGCTAAACGTTATTAAGGATTGTTGAATTGGTTGATACATTGTATTAAAGCAATAAAATATTATATTAATAATTATAAACATTATGACAGTTGAAGCACTGCTAACAAATAAAAGTGATATACTGCACATAAATAATACAACAATTATAGATTTTCTACTATCAGAATGCCTTACAATCCATTGATTAATTGTAAAATTTGCTAAAAGTCCAATCATACCCATTGCGGCCTTTAATAATCCATTATAGGAAGGTGGAAATGCTAAAGCTCTTGCAACATAATAGTTTAACGCACTTTCATAATCACTGGTTGCTAAAGTAGCTAAAAAAATAGTTATTATAAAAACAAAAAATGGAAAATCCATAATCCCTTTAGCTTCTGCAAATGCCATAAATGGATTTACTGATGAAACCAACCCTTTAAGATCAAAATTTTTATCTTCTACTAATATATCTTTTAAAAATATTGGAAACGATAATCCTCCAATTACCAAAGCTATTACTTGTGTTAAAAAAGTTGCTTTAATGGAAAAATCTCCAATAAATCCACCAATAAGATACCCTATGGATGAACACACTGACATAAAAGCAACATAATAAACTGTATATTTTCCTCTATTTTCTTCGTCTGTTAAATCAGCCAAATATGCCATTGAAACTACTGAAAACCCAGCTGCAAATACACCAGACAAAAGTCTAGACAATATAACTGTTACAATTGAATTTGATTGCATAAAACAAAACTGACCAACAGCATATCCTAAAAATGATATTGATATTATTTTAACTCTGCCTATATTGTCACTTAATCTTCCCCAAAATGGGCAAAATAAAAAATTCGATGTGGCCATGGCAGCTAATGCCATACCAAACATATAATCAGGCATTTTTATTTTAGCAAAAAATGCAGGTGTAATAGGGTGAGCAAAGTTAAAAATCGCTGTCATAATAGAATACAAAATAAAAAAACGTTTTATATATACCTTTGAAACCATAAATATCTCCAAAAATTAATTATAAACTCATAAACTCTCTTATTATATCATCAAAACTTACTATTTTAATAAAATTTTAAAAATAAAAATTTTAATCTTAAACATATTTAAATAAATGATGGAAATAATAAAAATATGCTAGCAAATTTATAAATCGCTAGACAATTAAAGGAGAGAAGAGAAAAGAAGATGTATATCGATATTTTTGATGAGATTTTTCACGTATATAAAGAAAAAAATAAAAATATAGAAATTAAAGAAACTTCTGTTGATTATAAAAATTCAATGCTTAATATAAAATCAAATGATAATGAAAATAAGTACAAAATTGAAAAATCATATTTAAAATAATATATAAAAAAGACTATAATACAAAATATCGCATTATAGCCTTTTTGCTGTTAATATGTTTCAATAAATAATTCAAAATATGCTTTATCATGTAAACATGCTGGGCATTTTACTGGAGCTTCTTCTCCTTCAAAGATATATCCACAGTTATTGCATTTCCATAAAACTGGCTGATCCCTTTTAAATACTTTTCCAGTTTCAACATTTTCTGCCAATTTAAGATATCTAGTTTCATGCCTTTTTTCAACTTCGGATATTTCCTTAAAGCTTTTAGCAATAGCAGAAAATCCTTCTTCTTCAGCAATCTTTGCAAATGAAGGGTAAGCTTCGCTCCATTCCTCATGTTCTCCTTGTGCAGCACTTTTTAAGTTTTCAAGAGTGGAACCTTTTGCAACTGGATAATCAGCTTCAATCATAATCTTTTCACCATTAATGCCGTTATTAATAAGATGATTAAAAAAAACTTTTGAATGTTCAAATTCATTATCAGCAGTTTCTGCAAATAATTGGGATATTTGTACAAATCCCTCTTTCTTTGCTATAGAAGAATACATAGTGTATCTTCCTCTTGCTTGGCTTTCACCTGCAAATGATTTTAATAAATTTTCAGCTGTTTTTGATCCTTTTAAATTCATTCTCATTACCTCCTTCATATTCTTATGGTAACTTATGTTTTTATAATTGTAAATACTTTTTAAATAACATTTATTATTTAATAATTATTATCTATTTCTTCTTCCCCTAATAAGCGACAGACCACCAAAACCGCTAATTATAGCAATATAAAATCCAAAATCATAGGCCCATCCAGTATTTATTTTTTCATAGACCCTAATATTAGGATCTACTAACCCCATTATCAATGAAACAGGGGCAATCCATCCATGCCAAATTCCTGAAAATAATCCAGCAGGTTTATCAACATATGTCCCATCACCTGGGATACAAGAAGAAAAAACAAAAATACAACATAAAATTATAGCAATATAAAATATTTTTTTTATCATATACCTCTCATCCTTTATTTTTAACATTTTCTTTAAAAAAATACAGGTGAGAATTGCCCCACCTTAAACTATTTTTTATTTAAATTAAGAGTTTCTACAATAGCTGCAATATTTCCAAGTGAAGACATAGTTTCATTGGGTAAAATTAATTTGTTAGAAGGATTTTTTGCCAATTCCTTTAAAGCTTCTATTTGTTTAATTGCAATTATAGTCTCATTTGTTCCTGATTCAAGTATTGCAGCATTAATCTTTCTAATTGCCGCTGATTCTGCCTCTGCAACTTCTTTAATTGCATCTGCACGTCCTTCTGCTTCTAAAAGTTGAGATTCTCTTAAACCTTCAGATCTTCTAATATTTGCTTCTTTTTCAGCTTCTGCTTGAAGTATTTTAGATTGTTTTTCTCCTTGTGCCTTTGCTATTTCACTTTCCTTTTGACCTTCAGCAAGGAGTATTACAGCTCTTTTTTCTCTTTCAGCTTTCATCTGCTTTTCCATAGCTTGTTGTATTTCTGTTGGAGGCATTATATTTTTAATTTCAACAGAAAGTATTTTTATGCCATATGCATCTGTTAATTCATCTACCACTTTTAATAGTTCGCTATTTATTTTATCTCTTCCAGATAAAATCTCATCTAATGTCATATTTCCTAATATGTTTCTCATATTTGTAATAGTTGAATACCTAATACCTTCTTTATAACTATCAATATTATAAACAGCATCTCTTGGGTTTAAAACCTTATAGAAAATTACATTATCAACAGATATTTTAACATTATCCTTTGTAATAACTGATTGAGGTTCTATATCAAATATTTGTTGCTTTGTGGATATTCTAGGTCTTGTGCTATCTATGAATGGAATTAAAATATGCCATCCTGGTTGTAAAACATCTTTAAACTGTCCTAATCTCTCTCGTATTAAAACATATCCAGTGTTTACTACCTTAATGCTGCTAACTAATATAACCAATATAAGAAATATAAAAATAGCTAAAATAACCAAACCCAAATTCATACTAACCCTCCTAATATTTAAATAGTTTTATTGTAATAATATTTTTCAATTATCAATTTATTTCCATCTATACCTATTACTTTAACTGTATCCCCTTTTTTTATCTCATCTTCATGTTCATTTGGAACCATAGTCCAGTAAATTCCTTTATATTTAATTAAGTTATTTTTTGATATGTCTTCATCCATAACAAATAAGTTTCCAACATAGCTTTCTTCCATTGTTTTTGTTTTAGGAATGTTTTCTTTTACAGCTCTCCTAATAACAGGATAAACGAACAAGAACAAAATTATAGATATCATGCCAAATGTGGAGAATTGTATCAAAAAATTTAAATTAAATAATGCTAATATTAATGCAAAAAACGCTCCGACAGAGAATAGCACATATAGGATATTGGATGTCACAATATCAATAACTGCAGCAATGATCGCTATAGCTATCCAAAATATAATAAAAATAATAATACTAACACCTCCTCAACTTTATAGAATAATTATAAACTAATTATTAGCAAAAAACAAGTTATATCAAATCATTATTTATGGTATTTTAAACTATTTAAGTCATATTAGATACATTACCATACTTTATCTACATTTATATGTTTATTGCTTTATTAAGCTTAAAATATCATAAACTTTTAAAAGTCTTTTAATTTTGTAATCAGAAGGCATAATAGCTCCCCAACTAGCTAAGGCAAAATCAACATTGGCTTTTTGGGCACATTCTATGTCCACAGCAGTATCCCCAATAAATATACAATCTTCTTTTTTGTAACCACTTTTCTTTAAAAAACTTATCAATGGCTCTGGATTAGGTTTATGAAATTTTGTATCATCATATGCAATTATATAATCAAAAAAATCAGATATAGTAATAAAGCAATTATCTGTATATAGTTCATTATATGTCCTTGAAGTTACAATGCCTAACTTAATATTCATATCTTTCAATTCTTTTAATATATTGGGAATGTTATCATATACTTTCGTAAGATATGAATACTTTTCATATATTTCTACCCACTTTTTCATTTCGCTTTCACAACCCTCATTTAATCCAAGAAGGCTAAAGCAAGCTTTTGTGCTTAATCCAAAAAATTCATTTAACAAATCTTCATTTGGCATAGGCAATTTTTCATTTATTATAAATTCCTTAATGCTTTCATAGCACACATCTCTTGTGTCAATCAATGTTCCATCTACATCAAATATTATACATTTATACATAAAAACCTCTCATAATTAAGACCCTTGTACTA
This sequence comes from Clostridiaceae bacterium, assembly GCA_031549885.1. Taxonomy (GTDB): domain Bacteria; phylum Bacillota; class Clostridia; order Clostridiales; family Clostridiaceae; genus WQUF01. The sequence goes on along the minus strand of JAVBPD010000068.1, from coordinate 23,710 downwards.
ATATAATAAAACTAAATACAAAAAAATTCTATTATAAATTTTTTTAATAATTTAGTTGTTTATATATTAAAAATAATGTGAATAATCATTTTAGAATACTAAATAGGGGTTGAATTTTATGAAAAAAATATTAATTATACTATTATGCATTTTTTATATTACAATCTGTTCGTGTAATAAACCAGAGAAAGAAGAAACCAATAATTCCACAAGCATTACAAATGAAAAAAACAATACAAATACCACATTAATGCAAAAGGAAAATTCAAAGATGAAACTAAAAAAGGATGATAAATTTACTGGGAATATTAACATAGAAAACACTATAAATAATAAGGTTTTTTTTCAAAAAATCGACTTCACTCAAATAGTTAATTTAAATTTTATAATGAATGTCATAAATGCTTCAAGCACTGGATATGAAATAGAAGTAGAATTTAAGGATTGCAGCATAAACAGTGAACTTAAAGACTTAAATACCCCTGAAATAACTAATCCCTTTGAAACATTAAACCAATTTGCAGAAAATTTAAATGGCAAATCCTTTAATTTAATAATAAACGAAAACGGCAAAGTTTTAAACATTAAAAATTGGAAAATAGATGAAAAATATAATTCTGACAAAGAAGCATTAAATGAAATAAACAAATATTTTAGCAAAAGCTCTCTTTCCATGATATTTGAAAAAATCACATATACCGGTCCTAAAATTATAGAAAAAGATGATTCTTGGAATTACAACTTTTCATTAAACAATACAATTCCAATACAATCATTATGCAATTATGACTGTATCGATGTAAATGACTACTATTATGTTGTAAATGTTGAAAATTCTAATCAAAATAAAACAACTACAAGTAAAATTACATTTCCACACATCTATGGAAATGCTAAAATCAGCGATAATCCAAAAGGAGATTTGTTAATCTCAAAGAGCAAGGGTATATTAAAAAAAGCATTAATTACATTTGACTGCAACGCAAATGTAAGTGACTTAGTCCTGCTTAACTTAAAATTGCCTACATCTATAGATTTATCACCGCTAACTATCATGAAAATTGAAATGAATATTCCAATTTTATAAAATAATCTTAAACTTTATATTTTTGTTTTTATTTAAAACTCTAAACCAATATGATATAATATCTTGGATATAATATCATAAAGGAGAATACATATGGGTTTTAAAGATAAATTGGTAAAATCTTATGCAGATAATTTCTTTAAAAAATACGGTGATAGAATAGTTTACTTGCGCGGGCAAGTTATTTCAATACAAATTACAACTAAAAGAATTCTTTGGCTCTACTATAAGCTTTATGTAGAAGTAATAATGAAACCAGAAGGCAGCAGGGCACCTTTAAAATCCATTTATAAAAAAGGTAAGTTCTTTAAGGCTCCTGAATTCTTAAAAGTAAACAAAGGAAACCTTATTTACCTTACAGGGTTAAAGGGGAAAAAAGGGAAAAAAGACAGTACATTGGTCACAATAATGAATATATATAACCATAATACTGATAAAGAATTAGTTCAAACTGGTCAAAAACCAAAAATCATGAAAAAATTAAGATAGAAGCCATATTTTGGCTTCTTATTTATTTATGCTTCTTAATGAAAATTTAAATGCATCTATAGAATAATCCCGCAAGTTATATTCATAATGGAGTTTTCCAAGTTTATCTAAATTTTTTATTTTTATATATTTATCTTCAAATTTAACTACCTTATTGAAAAGATAAGAGTTATCATTGCAATAATTTAGTACCCTTTCAATTCCATTATCCAAATAATTATGAAAAAAATAGTTAAAGGAACGTATTAATTCATCAATTAAATCCATCTTATTTGGAACTTTTTTAATTAAATTTTTTAAGCTAGTGTAATTTATTAAATCTTTATGATTGTAATCTGATACATTTAACCCAATGCCAATTATAATACCATTTAACTTATTCGACATAAAGCTAGTTTCCACTAGTATTCCAGCTATTTTTTTATCTTGAACTATTATATCATTTGGCCATTTAATTTTAGATTCAATGCAAAGTTTGTTTAACAATCTCATAATTGCAGCAGCAGGTATTAATGAAAAATCATAAATATTTCTTAAATCTATTTTTTCCTTTATCACAAGAGATATTTTTAAATCATCAGGAAAACTTAACCATGATCTTCCATGTTGGCCTCTTCCTGAATTTTGTATTTCTGCGCTTATAACAGTTCCATTTTCTAATTTTTCAAAATTTATTTTTGCAAAATCATTGGTAGAACTTATTTCATTTAAAAATATGATTTTATTTTTCAATGGCAAAAATCAACTCTGCTTGTGCAGCAATTTCATTTTCTACATATGCAATTGCTTTTCCAAACCCTACAGAGCCTTTAGCCTTTATTATTTCAACTTCTAACCTTAAAACATCTCCAGGTACAACTTTTCTCTTAAACCTAGCTTCTTTAATTCCTGCAAAATATGCTATCTTCCCTTTATTTTCAGGAATAGATAAAACGGCCACAGCACCAACTTGCGCAAGAGCTTCTATTATTAACACCCCTGGCATAACATGTTCTTTAGGAAAGTGGCCTAAAAAATAAAATTCATTTACAGTTACACACTTTGTACCAATTGCTTTTTTACCATCTTCAATCTCATCAATTCTGTCAACAAGAAGAAATGGATATCTATGTGGCAATATTTCTTGTATTTCATTACTGCTTAAAGCCATATTATTTCTCCCATCTTTTAAATATTAAAGATGCATTATGCCCTCCAAATCCAAATGAATTTGACATGACATACCTTAAATCTTTTTTTCTACCTACATTAGGAATTATATCTAAATCGCACTCTGGATCATAAACTTTATAGTTAATTGTAGGTGGCATAAATCCATCTTCAATAGCTTTTATTGAAATAATGGCTTCAAGTGCTCCACTTGCTCCTAAAAGATGCCCTGTCATAGATTTTGTTGAACTAATAGCTACTTTGTCAATGCAATTTTGAAATACACTTTTTACCGCTATAGTTTCGCAAATATCATTTGCAACTGTACCTGTGCCATGTGCATTTATATATCCTATATCTTCAGGTTTAATTTGTGCATCATTTATAGCCATCACCATGGATCTTGCAGCTCCTTCACCATCTGCTGCTGGTGCTGTAATATGGTAAGCGTCACAAGTTGAACCATATCCAACAATTTCACCATATATCTTTGCTCCTCTTTTTTTAGCATGATCTAAATCTTCTAAAATAAGAACACCTGCTCCCTCTCCCATTACAAATCCTTTTCTTTCAGCATCAAATGGTATGGATGCTCTATTTGGATCATCACTATCTGAAAGAGCTTTAAGCGAGGTAAAACCGCCAACTGCTAAATGTGTAAAAGTAGCTTCCGCTCCTCCTGCTACCATAATGGTAGTATATCCATCTCTAATATTTTTAAAAGCTTCACCAATTGCATTGCTACCTGATGCGCATGCTGTTACTATACTTGAACATATTGCTTTTGCGCCAAGTTCTATAGCTATATTACCAGCAGCTAAATTTATAATTGACATTGGAATAAAAAATGGTGATATTCTATCGAAACTTCTTTTAAGTCCTCTTTCATATTCATTTTCAATAGTTTGAAGACCACCTATCCCAGACCCAATTATCACTCCAAATTTATTCACATCAATTTCTTCTATATTTATATTAGAATCCTTATAAGCTTCAAAAGCTGCCACCATAGCAAAATTTGCAAACCTATCATTATGCCTTGCTTTCTTTTTATCAATAAAATCTTCAAAATTTAAATTTTTAACTTCTGCACCAATTTTCACCTTATGGTCTTCAGTATCTATAATCTCTAACTTTGAAATTCCATTTACTCCCCTTTTAGTGTTATTCCACATATCATTTGTATTATTTCCAACTGGAGTAACAGCCCCCATACCTGTTACCACTACTCTTTTTTTCATAAAATTCCCCCTACATCACCATACCACCATCTATATTTATAACCTGACCTGTAATATATTTTGCTAAACTTGAGCATAAAAAATATACTACAGAAGCAACATCCTCAGGCTTTCCAAATCTCTTTAATGGAATCGCATCAAGCATCTTCTGCTTTAAGTCTTCCTTTAATACATCTGTCATATCAGTTTCTATAAAACCTGGTGCTACTGCATTTACTGTTATTCCTCTTGATCCTAATTCTTTAGCACATGATTTTGTAAATCCAATAATACCTGCTTTACTAGAAGAGTAATTTGATTGCCCTGCATTACCTGTTAAGCCTACAACAGATGATATATTAACAATAGATCCACTTCTTTGCTTAATCATATAATTTATAACATGTTTTGTACAATTGAAGGTTCCTTTTAAATTAGTATTTATAACATCATCAAAATCTTTTTCACTCATCCTCATAACAAGAGTATCCCTAGTTATACCTGCATTGTTAACAAGTATATCAATTCTCCCAAATTCGTCTACAGTCTTTTTTATAAGATCTTTTGCTTCATCATGATTAGACACATTAGCTTTTATTGCAATAGCACGAACTCCAAAACTGCTACATTGATTTATTATATCTTCTATTATTTCGCTTTTCTGACTCATGTAATTAATAACAACATCTGAACCATTTTCAGCAAGCTTTAAAAGTATTGCTTTTCCAATTCCTTTTCCTGAGCCTGTTATTATTGATACTTTACCTTTTAATTCCATGTAATTCCTCCTATGCAATTTTTAATTTTCCCATTTAATTAGAGAAGCACCCCAAGTGAGGCCACCTCCAAATCCAACTAAGAGTATATAGTCCCCATTTGATAAAAGGCCTTTCTCGCACATTTCTGATAAAGCTATTGGAATGCTTGCAGAAGATGTATTTGCATACTCATGAATATTTACAAAAAATCTATTTATATCTATATTAAGCTCACAAGCAACATTTTTAATTATTCTATAGTTTGCCTGATGAGGGACAAAATATTTTATTTCATCTAAACTTACACCAGTCTTATGAACTACTTCAAATATAGCATCTCTTATATGCGAAACAGCAAATTTAAATACTTCTCTTCCGTTCATTGTAATATAAGATTTTCCTTCACTTTTATAAAATAAATTATTAATAGTTATTGCATCTATATTTAAAAAGCCTTCCTCATCAGGTTTGCTATAAGCAATATTGCATAATAAGTTATTTTCTTTGCTCTCCTTTAAAATCGCAGCCCCTGCACCATCTCCAAATAAAACACAGGTACTTCTATCATTCCAATTAGTTACTTTTGACAACACTTCTGCTCCCAAAACAAGAGCGCACTTACTTTGATTTCCTTTTATAAGTTGATCTGCAATTTTTAATGCATATATGAATCCAGTACAAGCAGCATTTATATCAAATGCCATAATACTCTTATCTTGCAAACCTAATTTAGCTTGAAGCATACACGCAACCGAAGGAGTAAATTTATCTGGAGTGACAGTTGCCACAATTATTAAATCTATACTATCATTTGAAATTTCAGCTCTTTTAATAGCATCTAAAGAAGCCTTATATGCAAGATCTAAAGTTGATTCTCCAGTTGAGACAAATCTGTTTTTAATACCAGTCCTTGAAGAGATCCAATCATCATTTGTGTCAATGTATTTTTCTAATTCATAATTGCTTACTTTCCTGTCAGGTATACCTCTACCAACACTTACAATTTTAACTCCAGGCATACTATTCCCCCTTATACTTAGTGGTATACTGTTCTTTCATTCTATTAATAAAATTAGAAATAGCTCCTAAAGATTTTATTAACACCTCATCTTCTTCTGGCTTAATATTTTCCAATATATTGTTAACTAAAAAATCATGAAAACCAGTATGTATCTTATTAACTATTTCACCCATTTCAGTGAGAGAAATTCTCACAATTCTTCTGTCCGCATCATCTTTTTTTCGAATGACAAATCCTTTTTTTTCAATTCTAGAAATGGATGTAGTAAGTGTCCCAATAGTTACCATTAATCTATTTGCGACGCTTGTCATAGTTTTTTCTTTATCCTCATAGATTGCTTCTATTACGTGAATTTCATTTATACTTAAACTCTTAATTCCCTTTTCTTTAAAATACTTTTCTTCAATTATTAGAACATTATTAAATAATAGCACAATAAGATCATTGATTACTTTTCTTTTATCAATCACAAAAATAACCTCCTGATCTAAAATGTTCCAAAATTCCTAAATTTATCATATCTTTTACTTAAAAGCTGTTCTGTTTTTAACTGGCTTAATTCATGCAAAGATTCATTTATATTGCTTTTTAAATGTTCAACAATTCCAAAGGGATATTTGTGTATTCCACCTAAAGGCTCTTTAATAACTTTATCAATTATTTTTAATTCAAATAAATCATCAGCAGTTAATTTCATAATTTCTGAAGCTTCCCTTGCCTTTGAAGAATCCTTCCAAAGTATAGATGCAAATCCTTCTGGAGATAAAATTGAAAAAAATGAATTTTCAAGCATCCAAATTCTATCTGAAATGCAAAGAGCTAATGCTCCACCGCTGCCAGCTTCTCCAATAATTACTGTAATTATTGGAACAGACAGCTGTACCATTTCAAAAAGATTTCTTGCTATTGCTTCACCCTGACCATTAGCTTCTGCTTCAATACCACAAAATGCTCCAGGAGTATCTATAAATGTTATTATAGGCCTTTTAAATTTCTCAGCTTGTTTCATAAGCCTAAGAGATTTTCTGTAACCTTCTGGATTTGGCATACCAAAATTGCGCTTTAAATTTTCTTCTATGCTCTTTCCCTTTATTTGTGCTATTACTGTAACAGGGTGAGATTCAAAATAAGCAATTCCCCCTACAATGGATTGATCATCTTTATGAAGTCTATCACCATGAAACTCAATAAAATCGTCAAACAAATTATCTATATAATAAAGCGCATTAGGCCTATCTTGTTTTCTAGCTAAATAAACCCTGTCCCAAGGTGATAAATTAGTAAATGCCTTATTTTTGAATTCCTCTATTTCAAGAGTTAATTTTTCTTTAATTTTCTGAGATTCTTCACTATCATTTTGCTCAGTTATAACTTTTAATAGCTTTAATTCTAAATTATTTAAATGCCTTTCTGCCTCTTGAATATTCATAAGAATTTTACCTCCTTATGCATGGATAAAAGCTTTCCTAATGTTTTCTTTAAGTCTCTTCTTTCAACTATTTTATCTATAAACCCAGCATCTTGTAAAAATTCAGAACTTTGAAAACCATCAGGTAGTTTTTGTTTTATAGTTTGTTCTATAACGCGAGGGCCTGCAAACCCTATTAATGCATTTGGTTCAGCTAAAACAATATCTCCAAGCATAGCAAAACTTGCTGTAACTCCGCCTGTTGTTGGATTTGTTAAAACTGAAATATAAAGCTGGCCAGCTTTATTATGTTTTGCTAAAACTGCGCTAGTCTTTGACATTTGCATTAATGAGATTATGCCTTCTTGCATCCTAGCTCCACCTGAAGTACATATAATTATAATTGGGCATTTTTTCTTGGTAGCTAATTCTATTGCTCGAGAAATTTTTTCTCCAACTATAGAACCCATGCTGCCCATTAAAAAATAATTATCCATTACAGCTAATATGCACTTATTATTTTCAATGGTTCCTTCACCAGTAATGACAGCTTCGTTTATATTTAAGCTTTCTGTTAATGATTTTATCTTTTCTTCATAACCTGGAAAATTTATTGGATTAACAATTTTAAGCTTATAAGATAATTCTTTAAAAGATCCCTCATCCATCAGCATTTGAATGCGATCCCAGGCTCTTATTTTAAGATTATTTCCACAATTTGGACATTGAAATGAATTCTTTATAATATCAGCCTTAACTAAAACTTCATTACATTTTGAACATGTTTGCTTAAAGTCCTTAGCTTTTACAGTTTTTGTATTAGAAACTACTAACTTCTTTCGTATGTCTTTAAAGATATTTAGCCATTCTTTTCTCTTATCATATAAATTATTCATCTTATTTCTCCAATTCCTTCATCAGTCTTTCAATGAAACCCGTATTAAAATTACCTCTTACAAAAATAGGATGGTACATAATAAGATATTGAAATTCTATATTATTAGAAACACCATCTATTATAAGCTCCTCAAGTGCTCTCCTCATCTTTCTAATAGCTTCAAGTCTTGTATTGCTATGAACGATTAATTTTCCTATCATAGAATCATAAAATTGAGGAATTTTGTAACCATGATATAATGCAGTATCCATTCTAACTCCAAATCCACCAGGGAGTAATAAACTAGTTACGTTTCCAGGACTTGGTCTAAAACCATTGCTCACTTCTTCAGCATTGATCCTACACTCAATGGCATGACCTTTAAATTGTATGTCTTCTTGAGTTAATTTTAATTTTAATTTTGATGCAATTCTAATTTGTTCTTTTACAAGATCAATTCCAGTAATCATTTCGGTTACTGGATGTTCAACTTGTAGCCTTGTATTCATCTCAATAAAATAAAAATTGTTATTGCTATCCAATACAAATTCTACAGTACCTGCATTAACATAGTTTACACTGTTTGCAGCTTTAATTGCGGCATTTCCCATGGCTTCTCTAAGGCCCTCATCTATAGAAGATGGTGCTTCTTCAATTAGCTTTTGATTTCTTCTTTGAATTGAACAATCCCTTTCACCTAAATGAATTGTATTTCCATAACTATCTGCTAAAATCTGAAATTCTATATGGCGTGGATTTAAGATGAGCTTTTCTAAATAAACAGAATCATCTCCAAAACAACTCATGGCCTCTTTTTTTGCAGCAAAAAAGCAATTACTAAATTCATCTTCTGAATTTACAATTCTCATACCTCTTCCTCCACCGCCAGAAGAAGCTTTAATTAAAACTGGATAGCCAATATCCTTTGCAATTTGAATACCTAATTCTACATTCATAACAATGCCATCAGAACCTGGCACAACTGGTACCCCAGCTTTTTTCATTATTTCCTTAGCTTTTGATTTGTTTCCCATGTATTCAATACATTCATGATTTGGGCCAATAAAAATTAAGCCAGCTTCTTGAACCTTTCTGGCAAATTCAGAGTTTTCTGATAAAAATCCTACTCCTGGATGTATGGCATCACATTTTGATAATAATGCCGCACTTATTATATTTTGCATGTTTAAATAGCTTTCACTGCTTCTGTTTCCGCCAATGCAATATGTTTCATCTGCTAATTGAACATGAAGAGATTCTTTATCTATGGTAGAATAAACTGCAACTGTCCCAATTCCCATTTCCTTACACGTTCTTATTATTCTAAGTGCAATTTCTCCTCTGTTTGCAATAAGTATTTTTTTCATCATAATTAAAAACTCCTACCTATGTATCGCAAAAATAGGTAAATCATATTCTACTATGTCCCCATCCTCAACATAAATTTCGTCAATAACTCCATCACAAGGTGATTTTAGTTCATTCATTACTTTCATAGCCTCAATAATACAAAGTGTTTGACCTTTTGAAACCACAGAGCCTATCTCAACAAATGGCTTTAATCCAGGACTTGAAGAAGAATAAAATGTACCAATAATTGGAGATTTTATAATTTCAATATCTTTTTTATCTTTTTGTATTTCATGCACTACTTCTGGAATAGTATGAATCCTCTGCTCCTCTGCAGCATTTTCTTCCCAGTTATAATTCCTATTTGTAGTTTCTTTTTCTAGTTCAATTTGAAAATTATCATAAATCATTTTTAGCTTGTGAATATTTGATTTTGAAAAATTTTCCATGACTTCATTGATAAATGTTTTATCCATAAAATTCTCCTTATTATCAATAGTATTAACATTAACACACTAAAATCAGTAAAAGACACATAAATAATATAAATAAAAATACTTTGAATGTCAATATTTCTTTATAATTTTAAAAGGGTACATAATGTACCCTAAGCTTCCTGCAATCTTCGTTCAATGTAGTTAACTACATCTAAAACAGTTACAAGCTTTAATGCCTCTTCATCATTAATTTTAACCCCAAAGGATTCTTCAAGTTCAACTATTAACTCAATTGAATCCAAAGAATCACAACCAAAATCATTTAAAAACTCAGATTCTAGTTTAACTTTTTTTTCATCAATTTTCAAAAAATCTAGCAGTATATCTTTAACAATGTCTTGAACCTTAGCGATACTATGGACCATAAAACTTCCCCCTAAAGCATATTAAATTAATTTGATAATCGTATTTATTAACATAAAATAAATACTTTTATTATCAAAATAATTTTAAATTCATTAAATAAAATTTATTAATTGTAAATTTTAAAAAATTAATAATATATGCAACAATACTATTATATTTTATAACACTATAAGCAAATTTTTCTCTATATATCCTAATATATTGAAATCTAGATTCAGCCAATATTCAATATATCCATTAAAATATAAAGCTAAGCTTAAATGAAACTTTGAGGCAATGAGAGAAGAAAGTTTCAAAATAAGTTAGCTAAATTTTATAATAAAAAGCCAAAATATTTATAAAATTAATATAATCCAACATAAATTTACCATATACAATTTCGATTGTCTAGAAAATTTACAATTAATTTACATTTTAATTTAAAAAATATAAATAAAATTATAAATTATTATATTTTATAAATAATTACATATTATACCATATTATTATTTTGATAATCAATTAAAATAACTCTTGTTGAACAGTTTGTTAATATAATTGATAATGCTGTAACAATGATATAAAATATTAATGAGAAATGATAAAGTGAAAAAAGATGTCTATTAGATAACTCAATATCAATTAAATATATTGTAAACGTTGCTAAATACTATTTAATAAGCAAAATCAAGGAGGTCAAAATGATTGATAATAAAACTATTAAAGATGCAATGACAATAAAACTTACAAAAGATGACATGTGCATAGAAGTTAAATTTGATCCAAAGTACAGACGTGCGCCAAAAAGAGCCATGACACTTTCAAACCCTGAAATAAAACTTGCCATCAAAAATGCATTGAGATATGTAGAAGAGGAATTTCATGAAGAAATTGCTAAAGAATTTTATGATGAACTCATGACTTATGGAAGAATATATGGTTATAGATTTAGACCTGAAGGATCAATTTTTGCAAAACCCATTGATGAATATAATGGTAATTGTATAGAAGCAAAAGCATTTCAACTTATGATAGACAACAATTTAGATTTTGATGTAGCTCTTTATCCTTATGAACTTGTAACCTATGGAGAATCAGGTCAGGTATGTGCAAATTGGATGCAATATAGGCTTATTAAAAAATATCTTGAGGTTTTAGATAGAAATCAAACTTTGGTTGTTGCATCAGGTCATCCTGTAGGTTTATTTCATAGCCATGAATTATCACCAAGGGCAATAATAACAAATGGCCTTATGATAGGTATGTTTGATGACTTGGATAATTTTAACAGAGCTGCAAGCCTTGGAGTTGCAAATTATGGTCAAATGACAGCTGGTGGATGGATGTACATTGGTCCACAGGGAATAGTACACGGAACTTATAATACAGTTTTAAATGCTGGAAGACTATTTTTAGGAGTTCCTCAAAATGGAGATTTAACTGGTAAATTATTTATAACATCAGGTCTAGGCGGCATGTCTGGAGCTCAAGGTAAAGCTTGCGAAATTGCAAAAGGAGTTTCTATAATTGCTGAAGTTGATATATCTAGAATAAATACTAGATACGAACAAGGTTGGGTTAATGCTCTATGTACATCACCAGTTGAATCATTTAGCAAGGCACAAGATTGTATAAATAAAAAAGAACCAGTTGCTATAGCTTTCCATGGAAATATAGTTGACCTTCTTCAATATGCAATTGACAATAATATACATATCGATCTTTTATCTGATCAAACTTCTTGCCATGAACCTTATACCGGAGGTTATTGCCCTCATGGTATAACTTTTGAAGAGAGGACAGAGCTTCTTGCAAATGATAAAGAAAAGTTTAAAGAACTTGTAAATTTAACTTTAAGAAAACATTTTGAACAAATTAAAGTGTTAACTTCAAGGGGAACTTATTTCTTTGACTATGGAAATTCTTTTATGAAGGCTATTTACGATGCTGGAGTTAAAGAAATTTCTAAAAATGGCGTAGATGAAAGAGATGGATTCATATGGCCAAGTTATGTGGAAGATATATTGGGACCAGAATTATTTGACTTTGGATATGGTCCATTTAGATGGGTATGTTTATCAGGAAAAGAAGACGATCTTGACAAAACTGACAAAGCAGCCATGGAATGCATAGATCCAAATAGACGATATCAAGATTTAGATAATTACAATTGGATTAAAGATGCAAAGAAAAATGCTTTAGTAGTCGGATCAAAGGCTAGAATTTTATACCAAGATGCCCTTGGAAGACTTAATATTGCTTTAAAATTTAATGATATGGTGAGACGTGGGGAAGTTGGACCTATTATGATGGGAAGAGACCATCATGATGTTTCTGGAACTGATTCTCCATTTAGAGAAACTTCTAACATAAAAGATGGATCAAATGTAATGGCTGATATGGCAACGCATTGTTTTGCTGGTGATGCAGCAAGAGGTATGAGCATGATTGCACTTCATAACGGTGGTGGCGTTGGAATAAGTAAATCTATTAATGGTGGATTTGGCATGGTTTTAGATGGATCCCTTCGAGTAGATGAAATATTAAAAAATGCTATGCTTTGGGATGTAATGTCTGGAGTTGCAAGAAGATCTTGGGCTAGAAATAAAAATGCCATAGATACTGCTATAAAATATAATGACCTTTATAAAGGAAAAGACCATTTAACTATTCCTTATATCGTTGATGACACTATAATAGACAAAATAGTTGAAGGTGATTAAATGGCTTCAAAGTTAATCATATATAATATAAAAAGGCTCTATGGAACAAAAGATTCTGGTCTAAAAAAGGGACATGATTTAAATACCATTGATTATTTAGACAATGCTTATATAGTTTGCGAAGATGGTAAAATTTTAGAAATTGGCACTGAGGATTTATATAAAAAGTATTCTCATGAAGATGTTACATATTTAGATGCTGAAAATAAAATTGCTCTTCCTTCTTTTATCGATGGTCACACACATTTAATTCATGGCGGATCAAGAGAGCATGAATTTATAGATAAAATTAAAGGTGTTCCTTATTTAGATATATTAAAAAACGGTGGTGGAATACTAAATACCGTTAAGAAAACAAGAGAAGCTTCTTTTGAAGATCTTTATAATATTGGCTTTGAAAATTTAAACGAAATGCTTTTAAATGGAGTGACTACTATTGAATCAAAATCTGGATATGGGCTTAATCTTGAAAATGAATTAAAGCAATTAAAGGTTTCTAAAAAATTAAATAAAGACCATCCCATAGACATTACAAATACATATCTTGCTGCCCATGCAACTCCTGAAGAATATAGAGGGAAAACTGATGACTATATAGATAAATGTATAGAATGGTTAAAAGATGTTAAAGAAAATGATTTAGCTGAATTTTGCGATATATTCTGTGAAGAAGGAGTTTTTAATGTAAATCAAGCTAGGAAGTTATTTACAGCAGCTGAAAAATTAGGCTTTAAATTTAGAATACATGCAGATGAAATATATGATATTGGAGCATCAAGACTTTCAAAAGAATTTAAAATGTCTACAGTAGATCATCTTCTTGCAACAAGCGATGAGAGCATTAAAGTAATAGAAGATACAAATACAATAGCAAATATTTTGCCATTTACATCATTTTCTCTTTCAAAACCATATGCTAAAGCTCGCAAGATGATAGATGAAGGTATAGCCATAGAAATTTCAAGCGATTTTAACCCAGGTAGTGCACCTAATAATAATTTTCAATTAGTCATGCAAATTGCTTCCATTGGGCTAAAATTAACTCCAATAGAAATATTAAATGCAGTTACAATTAATTCAAGCTATGGACTATGCAGAAATAAGGAAATTGGAACAATTGAAAATGGAAAAAAAGCAGATATAATAATATTAAATTGTGATAACTTAGAGTATTTCTTTTACAGAATGGGTAAAAATCACATAAAACACGTAATTAAAAACGGCAAAATTGTAGTTAATAATGGCGTTTTGCAGAATTTTAAAACCTCTTTATTAACTTATAACAATTTATTAATTAGATATGCTAAAGAAGATGACATTGAATATATAATGAATGAAGAAATGGATGAAGATAACAGGCGTTTTATACATCCTGAAAGCTATGATCAGCATTTAAGGGAATTAAATAACGATGAAACTAAGCATTATATAATTGAAGATATAGAGACTAAAGAGAATTTAGGATTTTTTATAATATGCAATTTAAACAATCCATATAAAAGCATTTATTTAAAGAGGCTTATCATTTCAAAAAAAGAAAATGGCTATGGGAAATGCGCTATGGAAATCATTAAAGATATGGCCTTTAACGCACTAGGCGCCCATAGATTGTGGCTTAATGTTAGAGATTACAATAAAAGAGCTATTAATTTATATAAATCATCAGGTTTTAGAGAAGAAGCTTTTCACAAAGAAAATGTAATTATAGATGGTAAATTTGAATCTACTTATGTAATGGCTATGTTAAAAGAAGAATATGAAAACATGAAAGGATGAAAATTATGAAAATAGTTCAATGCGTACCAAATTTTTCAGAAGGAAAAGATAAAGAAAAAATCGAAAGAATAGTTAGCACTTTAAAGGATAAAGATGGATTTAAGCTTGTAAATTACGAGAAAGATGCAAACTATAATCGCACTGTAGTTACTTTAATTGGTGATCTATATGCAATCAAAGATGCTCTTATTCCATTTGTAGAAATCATTGAAAAAGAAATAGATTTAAACAATCATAAAGGTGAACATTTAAGAATGGGCGCCTTAGATGTACTTCCATTTATTCCAATTAAAAACGTAACTATGGATGAGTGTATTGAAGTTTCAAAGCAAATTGGAAAAGAGATTGGTGATAAATTAAATATACCTGTTTATTTATATGAAGAGAGCGCAACTTCCTCTGATAGAGTAAACCTTGCAAATGTTAGAAAGGGAGAATTTGAAGGACTTTCTAAAAAAATGGAGGATCCAAATTGGAAACCTGATTTTGGTCCTAACAAGCCTCATAAGACTTTCGGAGCTATTGCAGTATGCGCTAGAAACCCACTTATCGCTTATAATATAGATCTTGATACTAAAGATGTAGAAATTGCAAACACCGTTTCTAAATATATTAGAAATCTTTCTGGTGGATATAGGTTTATAAAAGCTGGTGGAGTAAAAATTGAAGATAAAAATATTTGTCAAGTTACAATGAACATTATAAATTATAAAAAAACAGCTATGTATAGAGTATTTCAAACAGTAAAATTTGAAGCTTTAAGATATGGTATAGATGTAAAAGCATGTGAATTAGTTGGTCTTGTCCCACTTGATACACTAACTGAAAGCTTAGAGTATTACTGTAATTGCTCTGGTATTAAAATAACTGCAGATGAATTAAGAGAAAAATGCTCTTTTAAAGAAATAATTAAAAACCTTGAAAAGTGTATGGGCTTATATGGATTTAATGAAACTAAAATTATTGAATATTATTTAAAGTAAGGTGGCAAATATGGATATAAATTTATATGAATATATTGAAAACGTGAGAAGCTCTGATCCTACACCAGGTGGCGGAAGCGTATCTGCTTTAGGAGGCGCACTTGCATCTTCACTTGTTATGATGGTTAGCAATTTAAGCAAGAATAAAAAAATATATAAGGAAACTTTAGAAGAAGATGTTAAAAAAATTTATGATGAAAATCTAATTGAACTTTCTAAACTTTCAAATAGATTGCTTGAGCTTACAAAAATAGATTGTGATGCTTATAATGTTGTTGCAAAAGCATATAAAATTTCAAAGGACACTCCTAATAGAGATATTGAAATTCAAGAAGGTTTAAAATATGCTGCTGATGTTCCTTTTGAAACCTGCACCTCTATATTAGAATGCACTAAATTGCTATATTTTTATATGGATAAAACAATAAAAGGCGCTATTACAGATTTAGGAACTGCATGTGCTTTTTTGCATTCTTCATTTTATGGAGCTTCATTAAATGTTAAAATTAACTTAGAAAGCATAGAAGATGAGGAGTATGTTAATTTAAAATTAAAAAAAATAGATGCTATGGAAAATGAAATGTATAATTATGAAGGTAAAATTTATAGCATTATTAAGGGAATAATGAAATATTAAAAAGGTGGGATAATCACAGTTAATAAGAATGTGATTATCCTATTTTTAATTTTTTTTATTATAAATCCATTTTTATGCAATTAATTTTGTTTTAGCTCTATGTATGCAGATACTTCATGATTAAAATAAATCATGCGAAAAGTGCAATTTCCATATTTATTAATTATACTGCGAACGTTATATAATCCAAGGCCACTATGTCCTTGTTTAGTAGTAAATCCTGCATTTTCAATGACTGTAATATCTACTGGTCCATCAGTACTGTTTGTGATTATTATTAGTTTCGATCCGCCTACTTTTGATTCAATTGAAAAAAAAACCTTTTTTTGTTTAGAATTCATGGCTGCCTCAATTGCATTATCTAGTAGGCAAGTAAGGCATCTTGATATATCCATGTTATCTATATATAAATTATCCAAACTACATTGTATTGAAACTATCATCTCAACTTCTGCTTTTTCTGCCTTTTCAGCCATGTTTATAAGGAGAGATACAATAGCAGGATTCTCCTTTATTTTTTGACTGATTTCAATTGTTTTTCCTGCATGTACAGTCAGGTTAGTAAGCGATTTATGGTATTTTTTTAAGCCTTCAAGATCTCCAATTTCCAAATAGCCATTATAGGTGTGCAATATGTTATAAAAATCATGTTTCACACTGCGAAACTCATTTATTCCCTTTGAAAGTGCACTTATATGTACTTTACTGTTTTCAAGTTCTATTTTCGTTATGATAAACAAATCAAATGTAACATTGAATGCGAAAAAAAATGCCAGAACAAGTATCACAATCACAGCTCCTAGCATGCTATTATGGATAAGCATTGGTAATAATGTGGTAAGCGTAAATAAAAATATCATCTTTAAAATATAAATAATCAATTCTTTTTTTAAATCAATAAAAACTTTATCTGAAAGCCTTATGATCAATTTTTTTCTTTCAAGAATGTACTTTGTAAAGCAAAATATTAACATGAGAAGTATGAAATATATAATTTGCATAATAAAATCCTGAAAGTAATTATATCTTGGCGTTGTCTCAATGGGCCATAGCGTCATAAGCACCCTATTAATGTTTACAATAAAAATAAAGTATATATAAAAATATCCCATAATTTTAATAGAGCGAATAAGTGAGAGTTTTAAAACTTTAATTCCAAGCATGCAAAATAAAAGCCCTGCTACTGGATTATGATTAACAACAATGTTATATACAATAGGCGAAAAAGAAATCATCCCACCTAAAAAGTAAATAGCATAAATAGATCCTGTATGTATTACTGCACCAGCCCAAAAAGCAAATATAAGCTTTTGTTTTTTGCTTGCATGCTCATTTGCCATCATCAAAATAAGATTGGAAATAAAGTACATAATGCAAGTATTGGCTAAAAATGTTTGTACAGCCAATATAAACTGCATCTTTGTTGAATAAGCAAAATCCGTATACATAATACCACTCCGTTCAGCACTAATATCAATATACCGATAATTTACCACAATACGGTAAACGCTCTCGTTTTCTTACATTTTTCTCTTAAGCTTTTTGCTTTAATAAAATCAAATTATCTCCCCATTTATACCAATTCTTTAAGCTCAATATAAACTGAAAACTCGTTATTAATACTTCTTATTTGAAATGAGCAATTACCATATTCAGCAATGATTTTTTGTATCCTTAAAGATATAATGCCATTAGGCCCAGATCTAGTTATATCATCATTTTTAGATATTAAGCTATTACCCACAGGTATGCTGTTAGTAATTATAATGAGTTTGGATTTTTCTGCTTTTGATTCTATAGTGAAATAAACTTTACGTTCCTGCGAATGGCTAGCCCATTCAATAGCATTATCTAAGAGCTCCAATAAAATCTGTGAAACATCCATATTATCGATATACAGATTGTCCAGTTCGCTTGTCAATGATATAAACAGCCTTACATTCATTTTTTCAGCATATTCTAACTTATTAATAAGAAGTGTTATGAGTGCAGGATTTTCTGGCATTTTCTGTGTTAAATCTGTAACTATACCTGCATAAGACGAAGCTGAAACTAAAGAAGCATGATATTCTTCAAGCATTCCATATTCCTTTAATTCAATATATCCACTATAATTTTGTAGAATATTATTAAAATCGTGTTTTATTCCGCGCAATTCCTCTATACTCTTAAAAAGACCACTAATATGCATGTCCCTGTTACTAATTGACTGTTTATTATAAGCTATAATATCTAAACAAATATTAATTGCAATAAAAAACAGGATTAATAACAAGTTAAGCATATACGCAATGGCATGTTCTGAAATAAGCAGTGGCAAACTCACACTTATGACATAAGCAAAGGAAATCTTCATAATATATAAGACAAACTCCCGATTTTTATTAATAAACATGTTATCTGCAAATTTCAAACCTGAACGCTTTCTTTTAAAGTAATAATTTAGAAACACATAAACCATCAAAATCACACCAAAATGTACAATTTGGTGTAAGGTATCTTTTAAATAATTATACTTTGCTTCATTTTGTATGAAAAACAATGATCCTATTATCCTGTTAAGAATTAAGGCTGCACTTATGAACAAAATCACATAGCTCATTAATTTAATTGTTCGAACAGAAGAAAGCTTAAATATATCTTTAGCTGTTATATAATAGATAATTGCGCTTAACGGATTTGGACTTACTACTAAATGATATACAAGTGGGCTAAATGATTTCATGTCATAAAAAAAGTATACTACGAAAACGAATATATTTAGAACGAGAGTGCCATTGATGAAGGCAAAAAGCGATTTTTGCCTTCTGCTTGCTGATAGCCCGAAAATAGAAAGTATTACATTTGAGAGAATAAACATTGAAAAAAAAGTAATAGTAAATGTCACCAGTATTAAGACCAACTGCATTTGTCTTGAATACGCAAATTCAAAATACATCAAAATTCACCCGATCTAAATTAAAATATAATGATAGGACTTAATTGCTTAAAACCTCATCAAGTACCCCAAGCAGTGATTTCAATTCAAAGGGCTTCCTTAAGAAAAAGCTGAAGCCGCATCTTCCTGCAATATCGCCTGTATTGGTACCAGACATTGCCACTATTGGTATAGAGGAGGCTGTAGAAACGTTACTTTCACGAATTTGTTTTGCCATTTCATATCCATCCATTACTGGCATCTGTAAATCTAAGAAAATAACATCATAAAGCTCTGGTGCATCAAGGTACATTTTTAGTCCAATTTCTCCATTTTCTGCAAAATCTGATTTAATTCCATTTCTTTTAAAGAAAATTGTCATAATTTCTGCTGCAGAAATATTATCTTCAACAATCAAACATTTGATTTCATTTTCATTATTGCCTTTATCAATATGGAAAGCTTTATCATGAATCATACTGAACACCTCTTAGTAATTCTTAGCACATTTTCATTTCGCTTGGCCGCCCCTCAAAAACTAGAGTATGGCTGCATAACAGAGTGGTTTTTAATGGCAAACAAATACGCTGTGAGAAGGAGCATTTAACAACCATAAAACCCACAGGCGTTTCAGTGAATCTATAAAATAGGCCTATGCCTACGTTTTAATGAACACTGATTATGAACATATTCTATAATTTGTTTTCTAACTTGTCCTTAAATCAAATAGAAATCTGTGAAAATATTAATCCATATCATATTTAAATGATATTATAGTTTTATTTCACACCAGATTCCTTTAAAATTTGCACAATATTTTGTGAAATATTTAGGCTGCCGATAAGGTACTTTTTTATTATATCACACTCATTTTTAGTTGCCTAGGGCAACAGCATATTAAAATTGAAATAAAAGTTAAAATAGGTAAAATAAGGTGAAAATAGAAATGGTGAGTATTTTTCTTATTTTTTAATTATTACCTATTTTTTTCATGTTTATAATTGTTTTTATTGATTTATATTATTTAAACTAAAATATATCAATAATTCTTAAGAGATATATCATAATCTCTATTCAAAGATATAATTTATATGGTCGAATATATACTAAAAATATCGCTCTAAAAAATGCATAAACATGTATTTTTTTATTTTTATCTTACACAGAATTTATTTAAATGTAAAATAAAAACAGCAGATAAAAAATCTGCTGAAATTTTCCTAATTATATTTTAATACAACACCAGATAAAAGAAACCAAGGACGCCTCCACCTGCATTATATTTCATTTTTAAATTCATTGACATTTTGCAAACATCTATGCCACTACCTTCTAAAGAGTACCTTACTTTATCAGGAAATCTGCAAGGGTCACCTGTTAAAGCTGCACACTTTGCACACACATCACATCCTCCTGCTATAGCTATCATAACAGGTAAATCCTTTGTTAATTCACGTAGTTTATTTAAAGCTGTATCAAGTTCATCTTTGCATTCTTTCATAGAATTTCTTGAATGTTTAAATTTTACTAATTTATTAATTAAAATTGAATTTTCATATTTTAACATTCTTGCTTTATTTTCTTCTAAAGAACCAGAAAGTGGCGGACAAGCATAATTTTTCCCATAACTTCCACAAGTATTTACTGCACATTGATCGAACACCACTTCTGAAAAAATGATGTCTTTAGTACTAACTTCACGATATTCATCAAATCCGCTTTGCATGCAAGCATCTATTATTTGCTCTTTTAACATAAACCTTACCCCTTTCTTATACTTCAATTATATTTCTATCAGAATTTTTTAAAGCCTTTTCATAAATTTTCTTTGCACATACCACATCTAAAATTGCAGATCCAGTTGTCTTAAAAACAGTTATCTCTTCGTCATTAGTTCTTCCTTGTATTTTTCCAGAAATTAAATTTCCTAATTCGCCAGTTATTCTATCAGCACTAAAATTGCCATTTTGAATTGGTATTATAATATCTCCTGGTTCATTTAATGCGCCATCAAGTGTATCTACAAATATTTTACCTGCATGACAAATAGTGTATTCGTCAATTTCCTGCATATCCTTAGTAAAAGATCCAACTCCATTTATGTGACAACCTTTTTTCAAAAACTTTCCATTAAAAACAGGTTTTTTTGATGTGGTAACAGATGTAATTATATCTGCATCAAAAATAGCTTCCTCTGAGGATTTTGAAGGTATAATTTTAACATCATATTTCTTTAAGAAAATTTCACTCATCCTTAAAGCAAAACTCTCCGCCCTTTCAAAAATTACGTCAAATACTTTTACAATATTTATTTTCCTAACTGTAAGCACTGCCTCAAGCTGAGTCTCTGCTTGACCACCTGTTCCAAATAAAGCAAAAACCTTACTATCTTTTCTTGATAATAAATCAGTTGCAAGGCCAGATATAGCACCTGTTCTAAGCCTTGTAAGATAAGTTCCATCCATGATACAGCATATTTCTCCAGTTTCTTCATTTAAAAGCAGCATAGTTGCAGGAACACTTGGAATGCCTTTTTCTATGTTCTTAGGGTAAATGGACGCAATCTTTACTCCAAGGGCATTTACAGAAGGGGCATAGCCTGGCATAAACAAAGCCTCTCCATTATTTTTTAAAACTTCTAAATTTGTTCTAAGAGGAATAGTGCAATCACCATTTGAATATATTTCAAGCGCAATTTTGTCTGCTATTATTGCATCTTCCATGGTAAAAATTTTCTTCATATCCTCTTGTTTTAAAACTACTATATTCATAGAGCTCTACCTTCTTTTTTAGTTTTTTTTAATGACAATATGCTCTTAAATTTAATTTTATCATATAAAAATAAAATAAAGCATATTTTATTCATATTTTTGAATATTGTATAATTTTATGTGATTACATATAATCTAAGTTAGTGATGATATTTAAATTAAAATACATTTAAAGAAAGGAACTCATCTATGTTAACAGGTGAACTTAAGAATAAAATAGATAAAATATGGACAGATATGTGGGCTGGTGGTGTAACAAATCCACTTACAGTTATAGAGCAGCTCACCTACTTTATGTTTATACGCTCTCTTGATGAAAAGGAATTAGAAAGAGAAAATCTTGAATTAATTAGTGAAGAGACTCAATCTAGAGTATTTCCTCAAGATGATGAAGGTCAATCTATGCGCTGGAGCAAATTTAAATTAAGAGATCCAAGGGATATTTTTGATATCATAAGCACTAAAGTATTTCCTTTTATTAAAACTTTAAATGGGAAAGAAAGCTCATCTTTTGCAAGATATATGCAAGATGCAGTGTTTATAATCCCAACTCCTCAGCTACTACAAAAATTAATAACTGGTCTTGATGAATTATATGAAAATGATATAAAAGATTTAGATATGCAGGGAGATCTTTATGAGTATATGCTGGGAAAACTTTCAACAGCAGGTCAAAATGGTCAGTTTAGAACACCTAAGCACATTAGGGATATGATAGTAAGCCTTGTAAAGCCATCTCCAAAGGATACGATATGTGACCCTGCATGTGGTACTGCAGGTTTTTTAGTTTCTTCAGCAGAATATATTAGGCAAAATTATGAAAGTGAAATGACATCTGAAGAATGGGATCACTTTGATAAAGATATGTTTACTGGATTTGATACAGATAGGACTATGCTTAGAATATCAACCATGAATTTAATGCTTCACTCAATTACAAATCCTCATATAAATTATGTGGATAGTGTTTCAAAGAGCAATGAATCATCAGGAGAGTTTGATATTATCCTTGCAAATCCTCCTTTTACTGGCACAATAGATGAAGAAAGCATAAATGAAAATTTAAGAGTGGTTTGCAAAACTAAGAAAACAGAACTATTATTTCTTGCTTTGTTTATTAGAATGTTAAAAACTGGGGGAAGGTGTGCTTGTATTGTTCCTGATGGAGTTTTATTTGGAAGTTCAAATGCCCATAAGTCTTTAAGGAAAGAGCTTGTGGAAAATCATAAATTAGATGGTGTAATTTCAATGCCATCTGGAGTGTTTAAGCCTTATGCTGGAGTTTCAACAGCAATACTTATATTTACTAAAACAGGTGTTGGGGGAACAGATAAGGTTTGGTTTTATGATATGAAATCTGATGGTTTTTCTTTAGATGATAAGAGAACAGATTTAGGTAATAATGGCGATATTGATGATATCATAGCTCGTTTTAATAATTTAGAGGAAGAAGAAAATAGAAAAAATACTGAGCAGAGCTTTATGGTGGATAAAGAAAAAATTGTGGAGAATAATTATGACCTTTCTTTAAATAGATATAAGGAAATTGAGTATGAGAAAATTGAATATGAAAAACCTGAGGTTATAATGCTTAGACTTGATGAGATAAATATGGCAATTGGGGAGAAGATGGAGGAATTGAGAGGGATGATGCTTGAGTAGGTGGGAGAAGGTTAGACTTGGCGACATTGGTGAAATAATA
>JAVBPD010000025.1:0-21481 GCA_031549885.1 Clostridiaceae bacterium | reverse complement strand
AGCGCTGAAGATACTGCAAGGGTGACCTTGTGGGAAAATAAGACATTGCCAGGTAAAAATAATCCGCAGTAGCTCAATGGTGGAGCACTCGGCTGTTAACCGATAGGTTGAAGGTTCGAATCCTTTCTGCGGAGCTTTTTTAAAAATCGTTTATTTTAGACGATTTTTTTTATGCGTCAAATAAAAAATAACTTGGATGTTATAATCTAAGTTATCATTAAAACAATAAAACCTTTGAATTTATCAAAGGTCAATAAAACAATATTATTTATTATTTTGTAAACATTTTTGAAACATAATTTAAAATACCTTTAAGAGAAAATGGTTTTTCATCATCATTTTTTTTTGTGGAATTATTTTTAGACATTAAATTTTTGGTTTCATTAAAATATAGATCAGCAGATTCTTTGTAATTACCATCTCTTGGTGTGATGTTCTTTAAAAGGTCTACATAATAAGAATTTGAATCCATTGTGCTTATAGAATATTGGTTATTATTTTTAACAAGCTTTATAACAAATTCTTTGTAAACTATATTTGTTTTTTGACTAGATAAATCAGTTACTTTAACTTCTTGATTTAATGATACAGTTGTATAGTTATTGTTAATTTTAATATTTTTTATATCATCATAATATGAATAATTTGATCTATTAGCTGTATTTGATAATTCGTTATCGGTTTTTAAAATATTAATTTCAAGCCTTAATGCTTCATAATTTAAGTTATAACTGTTTCTTTCCTCAACAGTTGAATTGTTAAAGTATGATGATAGATCTTTAATTTCTAATTTTGTTAAACAACTATAATAATCTGTAAAGAAATTGTTTAAACTATATATAATAATATTTTTTTCAGCGTTAGAAGTTTCACCATAAGTAAAGTTTATCGAAAATAAATTAAAAATAAATATAACCAAAAGGAATTTGAAAATGTTTTTATTCATAAAAGTACCTCCTTTGGTAGACTATGATATTTTAATTATAAGATGCTTTATTATTATTGTCAATGTGTCATATTAGCATCACATTGAAGGGTAAATGTTTATTTTACTGATAGACCTTATTTTACAGCGCATAAGCTTTTAATTCAGATAAATAAATAATATTAAAATCTCTTCTAATAGCCTTAATTAATGTGCTTAAGCCCTTGATTTTTTTCTTTTTAGATTTAAGTCTATAATTTAATATTTTATTATAGCTTAGATATTTACTGTTAAGCCTAATTTTTCTTTTACTAAAATAAAGATTTTTACTCCTTAATAGAGATTTTTACTCTTCAATGCTAGTCAATGCTGGTTCTTTTATTAAAAAATATAAAATATTTTAATTTTTAATGTATAATTTATTGATAACATATTTTATAATAATATTATAGCTTTGGATAGGAGGTAGCAAGTTGAAAAAACCTAGTATATTTAGTAGCAAATATCAAGAAACTGTTAAGAGAATGCGCAGAAGAAATACATTAATAGCATTGTTAGTAGTCTGTGTTATTTTAACTATATTTGCCATCTTTAATGATAAGATAAGTAAGTTTTTTGTTTCTAAAGGTCAAAATTCTGTTGATGTTTTAGCTCCTGGAAATCAAAGTGAAGATACTAATAATACACAGGCTTTAAATACAAAAACTTCAAATACGCAAACAATAGTAAATACAACTAAAGATATAAAAGATATAAATGAAAATATTTCAAATAAAACTGAGCAAAAAAGGGAAGACTTATTTTATATCTTAAAGCTTGCCTCTGGCAGAGATATAAAGATTTATTATGAAGAAAACAACAAAGAAAAATTATTTACAGGAAAAACTGGTGACAATGATTATATAGCACTGAGTCCGTCAAAAAAAAGAGCATGTATAATTGATAAAACAAATCAGGATATGTATATAATGAATAATGATAATACATTTGTTAATGTAACTATGGATATATACACTGCATTTGGAAGGCCTGATGAAAAGTATTATAAAAAGGATCAATTAGCTAGCTTTAACAATAATTATTTATGGCATGATATGGCTAAATTTCTAACTGAAGATAAAATTGCATATAGAAGCAGATTGCCATATTTCATGTTAAGTAATTTAAATTTATACTTATGGGTTTATAGTCTTTCATCTAATACTCATCAATGTATATTTGCCCTACCGCCTGGAGATGTACAAATTAAAGACTTAGACCAAGTAGGATTAAAAATAACCGACTCAGGTAAAGATTACTATCTTAAAACGGATAATTCTATAGTACAAAGATAATAATTATTTTTACAAATTAATTTAAACCGTTGCCATGTTCTATGTTTTGATATATAATGTTTCTTGTTAGTTTGAAATGTGGAGGAATTTAAATGAAAGTTAGTATTGAAAAATCCGATAAAAATCAAGTGAAGATTGGTGTAAATGTAGAAGATGAAGTATTTCAAAGCGCTATACTAAAATCATATAAGAAAAATGTTTCAAATTTTAATATCCAAGGTTTTAGAAAAGGAAAAGTGCCATTTAATTATATAAAGAAAGTTTATGGAGAAAGTGTTTTTTACGAAGATGCTGTTAATTTTTGTATCGATGATACATATCCAGAAGTAATTAAAGAAAACTCTATAAAACCAGTAGATTATCCTAAAATTGAAATTGTTGAAATAGGTGAAGGTAAAGGATTGGAGTACAATGCTACTGTTACAGTTGAACCAGAAGTAATTTTGGGCAAATATAAAAATTTAGAAATAGAAGCTGTTAAATATGTTGTTACTGATGATGAAATAAACAAAGAATTAAACGATATGCTTGAAAAGAATGCTACTATTGAAAGCAAAGTTTCAGGTGCCCAATTAGAAAATAAAGATTTAGCGATTATTGATTTTATTGGATATATAAACGATGTTCCATTTGAAGGTGGAGAAGGTGTTGATTATTCTTTAGAGATTGGATCTAAAACATTTGTAGATAATTTTGAAGATCAACTTCTTGGAATGAAAATTGGTGATGTTAAAGATGTTTTTGTTACTTTTCCTGAAAATTATGGAAAAGATGAATTAAATGGTAAAAAAGCGAAATTTGTTGTTACCTTAAAGGATATAAAAATAAAGATTTTTCCAGATTTAGATGATGAATTTGCCAAAGATGTTTCTGAATTTGACTCTTTAGATGAATTAAAAAATGATATAAGAAGAAAATTAGAAGATTCAAATTTAGAGCGTGAAAAAAGAGAAACTGAAGATAAGCTTCTTGAAGAAGTAGCTGAAAACTCTGAAATAGATATTCCTGAAGTTATGATTAATAGAGAAATTGATTCCATGATTAAAGATTTTGAATCAAGGTTAAAATATCAAGGACTTACTTTAAGTGCATATTTAGATTATACAGGAATAACTGAAGAAGAAATGAGAAATAATATGAGAGAAACAGCAATTAAAAGAGTTAAATTATTTTTAGTTATGAATAAAATATCAGAAGTTGAACAAATAGAAGCATCAGAAGATGAAATTAGTACTAAAGCAAATGAAATAGCAAATGCTTATTCACCAACAGAATCTCAAAAGCTTGCTGATATGCTTGTAAAAACTCAAAGAGACAGCATAGTAAGTGACATTAAAAGAAATAAAGTTGTAGATCTTTTAATGCAAAAAAGTGAAATTTAAACTAAATAATATTAAATATTGTCAGATTTATTGAACTTTTATGGGTAAATATATTTCTGACTTTAATATTTTGTAATATTTTTATTATGTTTAAATGAAGCACTAATATGTTATAATATTATAATATATTAAACTATTTAGGAGGTAGTGTAATGAGTTTAGTGCCAATGGTAATTGAGCAAACAAATCGAGGAGAAAGATCCTATGATATATTTTCAAGATTGCTTAAAGATAGAATAGTAATGTTATGTGATGAAGTAAATGATGTGACTTCAAGTCTAGTAGTTTCGCAGCTTTTGTTTTTAGAAGCAGAGGATCCAGATAAAGACATTAATTTATATATTAACAGCCCTGGAGGATCTGTCACTGCTGGA
The DNA here is from genome assembly GCA_031549885.1 of Clostridiaceae bacterium. GTDB lineage: Bacteria > Bacillota > Clostridia > Clostridiales > Clostridiaceae > WQUF01. Next base: position 17,466 of record JAVBPD010000025.1, on the reverse strand, counting down.
TTGGCGATATATGATACTATGCAATATATTAAATCAGATATATGTACAATTTGTATTGGATTAGCTGCATCTATGGGATCTTTCTTATTAGCAGCAGGTACAAAAGGTAAAAGATATGCGCTACCAAATAGTGAAATAATGATTCATCAACCTTTAGGAGGATTTCAAGGTCAAGTTACTGATATTAGCATACATGCAGAGAGAATGATAAAAACTAAACAGAATTTAAATAGAATTTTAAGTGAAAGAACAGGACAAAAGCTTGAAGTAATAGAAAAAGATGTTGAGAGAGACTATTTTATGACGGCTGAAGAAGCAATGAATTATGGTTTAATAGATCAGATAATGGTTTCTAAAAAGAAATAGTAATATAATTTATTAGATAGAGGTGATGAAATGGCAAAAAGTGATGAAAGAAAACAAGTGAAATGTTCTTTTTGTGGTAAAATGCAAGAGAACGTAAGAAGAATTATTGCTGGACCAGGGGTATATATATGTGATGAATGTGTTGATTTGTGCTCAGAAATAATTAATGAAGAATTTGTTGAAGAATATACATCTGATATGGATAATTTGCCTAAGCCACAAGAAATAAAAAATTATTTAGACCAATATGTTATAGATCAAGATGATGCTAAAAAATCTCTTGCTGTGGCTGTATATAATCATTATAAAAGGATTAATTACACTGTAGATGATGATGTTGAACTTCAAAAGAGTAATATATTGATAATGGGGCCAACAGGATGTGGAAAAACATTTTTAGCTCAAACATTAGCGAAGTTTTTAAATGTTCCATTTGCCATTGCTGATGCCACTACATTAACTGAAGCAGGTTATGTAGGTGAAGATGTTGAAAATATTTTACTTAGGCTTATACAAAATGCAGATTATGATATTGAAAAAGCTGAAAAAGGTATAATATATATAGATGAAATAGATAAAATTGCAAGAAAATCTGAAAACCCATCTATTACAAGAGACGTTTCAGGTGAAGGTGTTCAACAAGCGCTTTTAAAGATACTAGAAGGCACTGTTGCATCAGTTCCACCACAAGGTGGTAGAAAACATCCTCATCAAGAGTTTATTCAAATAAACACTGCTAATATTTTATTTATTTGCGGTGGAGCATTTGATGGAATTGAAAAGATAATTGAAAAGAGAACAAGAAACTCATCAATAGGTTTTGGAGCTTCTATTGAGTCCAAAAAGGAAAAAAATATTGGAGTGTGTTTAAAGGAAATACAACCAGAAGATCTTTTGAAATATGGATTGATACCAGAGTTTGTAGGAAGATTACCTGTAGTTGTTACACTTAATTCGCTTGATAAAGAAGCATTAATAAATATTTTAACAAAACCAAAAAATGCTCTAGTTTCTCAGTATAAAAAAATATTTGAACTAGATAATGTTCAACTTGAGTTTACAGAGGATGCGCTAGCTGAAATTGCTGAAAAGGCAATTGAAAGAGGAACTGGAGTTAGAGGGCTTAGATCAATTATAGAAAGCGTTGTAACAGATATAATGTTTGACATACCTTCTAGAACTGATATTGGAAAGGTAACAATTACAAAGGATACCCTTATAACTAAAGAACCAGTTTTTGAGTATTTTCAAAATGAAGATAGAATACCTATTAATAAATTAAAAAAGCCTAGAAATAGGAAAAGTAATATAGAAACAGCATAAAGTTGTTTTAAAATTTAAGAAGTTAGGATGAATTAATTTCATTCTGACTTCTTTTTATTTTAGGAATATAAAAAATAATAGAAGGTAATAATTTAATTATTAATAAGAAGGAGATAATTGCCATATGATAATGACTTTAATAATTTTAAATTTAATCTTAACCTCTATTCTATTCATTTATATTTTTATGAAGAAAAAGCATTTAAATATTGATAATACTGCATCTGGATATAAAGATAATAGTAAAGAGATGGAGAATTTAAATAAACTAAAAAAAATAAGTTTAACTTTGCCTCTTACAGAGGTAAGTCGTCCATCTTGTTTTAAAGATATAATTGGTCAGGAAATGGGCACAAGGGCTTTAATTGCTTCGCTTTGTAGTCCTAATCCACAGCATGTATTAATATATGGCCCACCTGGTATAGGGAAAACTGCTGCTGCAAGGCTGGTTTTAGATTACGCTAAAACTCTTGCTCATTCACCATTTAAGGATTATTCAAAATTTGTAGAAATAGATGCTACAACTATAAGGTTTGATGATAGAGGTATTGCTGACCCACTTATAGGATCAGTTCATGATCCTATATATCAAGGTGCAGGAAGTCTTGGTGTGTCTGGTGTCCCACAGCCTAAACCTGGAGTAGTGACAAAAGCTCATGGAGGAATTTTATTTATTGATGAAATTGGTGAAATGCATCCTGTTGTTATGAACAAACTTCTTAAAGTTTTAGAAGATAGAAAGGTGTTCTTTGAAAGCTCATATTATAACCCTAATGATAATAATACTCCTCAATATGTAAAAGATATATTCAATAATGGCCTTCCTGCTGATTTTAGGCTAGTTGGAGCAACAACTAGATCACCTGAAGAATTGCCTCCAGCCATTAGGTCAAGATGTACTGAAGTGTTTTTTAGAGGCCTTACAGCTGCTGAGATATGTGAAATAGCTGAAGGCGCAGCTGCAAAAATTAATTATGGCATTGATTGTGATGCTGTTCATTTAATAGGTGAGTATTGCACTAATGGAAGAGAATGCGTAAATGTTATTCAATTAGCTTCTGGCATATCATTTAGTGAAGGTAGAAAAACAATAAACAAAGAAGATATTGAATGGGTTGTAGAAAATGGTCAATATACTGCTAGAATAGAGAGAAAGATAAATAAAGAATCTAAGATTGGGCTTGTAACAGGTCTTGCAGTATATGGAAGCAATATGGGTACAATAATGGAGATTGAATCTGTTGCTAAAATTTTAGTATCGTCAAAAGGAAAGCTTATTGTAACTGGTATTGTTGAAGAGGAAGAAATTAATTTAAACAATAGAAAAATTAAAAGAAAAAGCATGGCAAAATGTTCTGTTGAAAATGTCATGACAGTTTTAAGCAACTTATATAATATTGATTTTAGAAAGATATTTTTACATGTTAATTTTTTAGGGGGAGTTCCTGTGGACGGCCCTTCTGCTGGAATTACTATAGTTGTGTCAATTATGAGTTCGATTTTTAATATTCCTATAAAAAATCAAATTGCTATGACTGGAGAAGTATCTATTTGTGGCGATGTAAAACCTATAGGGGGAGTCTCTGCTAAAGTTAAAGCAGCTATTGAAGCTGGAGCTAAAGAAGTTATTATTCCTAAGGATAATTACAAAGATGCATTTAATGATATTAAAGAGTGCAAAATTCATGCAGTTTCAGATATAAATGAAGTATTAAATATTTGTTTTGGCGATAAAATTTTTACATGCTTTAATAAATTAAACAAAGAAAATAATGTAGTTTACGCAAATTTAAATTAAGTATTATAAGTATTAATTGAAAAATTAATTTATTCAGGGTATAATGTCTTGATTAGTATATTTATTGAAAAGAGGTATAGAGATAATGGAAGTAAAGTCTAAAGTAATTCCACTTATACCATTGAGAGGTTTAACCATATTTCCTCACATGGTTCTTCATTTTGATGTAGGAAGAAAAAAGTCTATACTTGCTCTTGAAGAAGCAATGATTAATGATCAGGAAGTTTTTTTAGTAGGCCAAAAATCCGCAGGAGTAGAAAATCCTAACATAGACGACTTAAGTAAAATTGGCACAATATGCATGATTAGACAAATACTCAAAATGCCTGAAAATACAATAAAGGTATTGGTAGAAGGTTTATATAGAGCTGAATTAATAAAATTTGATGTTGAAGATCCTTTTGTGAGAGCTGAAATTAATGTTATTAAAAAGGAAGAAAAAGAAAAAGATAAAAATCAAGAAGCTTTAGTGAGAAATATAAAAAAATATTTTAAAGAATATATTAAGCTTACAGATTCAGCATCATTAGATATTGTGAATAGCCTTGAAGAGATTGAAGATTATGATGTATTTTGTGATACTATATGTTCTTGTTTAATGTTAAAGAATGAAGAAAAGCAGATATTATTAGGACTTTTAGATATCAATAAAAGATTGGAAAAAGTATTGCATATTTTAAAAACTGAAGTTGATATAGTAAAAATTGAGTTAAGAATTGGAAATAAGATTAAAAATAAAATTGACAAGATGCAAAAGGACTATTACTTAAAAGAGCAAATGAAAGCAATTCAAGAAGAGCTTGGGGAAGAAGATGAAGATAAAAAGGAAATTAATTCTTATAAATCTAAAATAGTTAAATTAAAGCTTGAAAAAGAAGTTAAAGAAAAGGCTCTTTATGAATTGGATAGGCTTGAGTCTGTGGGGAGTTTTTCTTCTGAAGGTGGAGTAATAAAGACTTATTTAGATTGGATAGTTAGCTTGCCTTGGAATATTGAAACAAAAGAAGTTTATGATCTAGTAAAAGTTAAAGAGAAGCTTGATCATGACCATTTTGGGCTTGAGGATGTTAAGGAGAGAATTATTGAATATTTAGCAGTTAGAAAGATGAGCAAATCTCTAAAAGGACCAATAATTTGTTTAGTTGGACCTCCAGGTGTAGGAAAAACATCTATCGCAAAGTCAATTGCCGAATCCATAAATAGAAATTTTGTTAGAATTTCATTAGGTGGAGTTAATGATGAAGCAGAAATAAGAGGGCATAGAAAAACATACATTGGCTCCATGCCTGGTAGGATTATTTATGGAATAAAAAAATCAAAGTCAAAAAATCCGCTTTTTCTATTGGATGAAGTGGATAAAATAAGCAGTGATTATAGAGGTGATCCATCTGCTGCACTTTTAGAAATTCTTGATAGTGAACAAAATTATATGTTCAGGGATCACTATTTAGAAGTAGAATTTGATTTATCTAAAGTTATGTTTATAACAACTGCAAATACACTTCACACTATCCCAACGCCTCTTCTTGATAGAATGGAAGTTATAGAATTATCTAGTTATACCTTTGAAGAAAAATTTAATATTGCTAAACTACATCTTATTCCAAAGATTTTAAATGAACATACTGTGGATAATTCATATATTAAATTTTCTGATGCGTCCTTAAGATATATAATTGAGTTTTACACTAGAGAATCTGGAGTAAGAGAGCTTGAGAGAAAGCTTTCAAAACTAGTAAGGAGTGCAATTAAGGAAATTACTTTAGGTCATGGCAAAGATATTAATATAGATAATGAATTTGTAATAAATCATTTAGGCCCAGAGATTTATTCATATGATAAAGTTCAAATGAATAATTGTGTTGGAATGGTTAATGGCATGGCGTGGACTTCTTATGGAGGTGATACGCTTCCTGTTGAGGTTGTTGTTATGGATGGAAATGGTAAGCTTGAATTAACTGGTCAACTTGGAGACGTGATGAAAGAATCTGCAAGAGCAGCTTATAGCTTTATAAGATCTAATTGTAAAGAGCTAGATGTTGATTGTGAGTTTTATTCTACAAGAGATATACATGTACATTTTCCTGAAGGAGCTGTGCCAAAAGATGGGCCATCAGCTGGAGTAGCTTTAGCAGTTGCTATGGTTTCTGCACTATCTAACAAAAAGGCCAGATCAAATGTTGCGATGACAGGTGAGATAACTTTAACTGGAAGGGTACTTGAAATAGGAGGGCTTAAAGAAAAAGTCATGGCTGCATATAGAGCAGGAATTAATACTATAATTTTCCCAAAGATGAATGAAAAAGATTTAATTAAAATACCAATGGAGATTAAAGAAAAGCTTGAGTTTATTTCGATCACTATGGTAAAAGAAGCCATAGATATTGTTTTGATAAATGAATGATATTACTTATAATTATAGAATAGTTAAATCTGAATTCATCACATCTGCAGTGCTCTTTAATCAATACCCTGAGATAAAAAGAGATGAATTTGCCTTTATAGGAAGAAGTAATGTAGGCAAATCATCATTAATTAACTGTTTATGCAATAGGAAGGGCCTTGCTAAAACAAGTTCTAATCCTGGCAAAACTAAGACAGTAAATTTTTATTTAATAAATGATTTGTTTTATTTTGTGGATTTACCTGGTTATGGCTATGCAAAGTTATCTAAATTAGAAAGAGCTAGTTTAAGTAAAGTTATCGATGTATATTTTAAAAATACTACAAATCTTAAAACAATTTTTTTGCTATTAGATATTAGACGCATTCCTAATTCTGACGATGAACTTATGATAAAATGGATTAAGTTTTATAATTTACCGTTTAAAATCATTGCAACTAAAGCAGATAAGTTAAATAAAAGTGAAATTATAAAAAACATAAAAGTCATAAGTAAAAAATTGAGTGTTAAAGAGGATTGTATAATTGTACATTCTTCTCATTCAAAATTAAACAATCAAATTTTAATAGATGAAATAGGTAAAACCTTAGAAGTTCTCTAATTTAGAGAACTTTTTTTTGTTAGTAAAATTTGTAGCAAATGAAATGGCAGTGAATAGTATATATTAGAACAAATGATTAAAGAATCTTTTTACTAGGGGAGGACATCGATGGAAGATTTGAATAATCTCAGAGAGTATTTTTCGAATAATAAAGGAAATAGTCAAAATTTGGAAACGCTATTATTAAATAATATGGATAGTATTGAATCTTTAATAAAATTTGCAAGTAAGAATAGGATGCTACTTATTCTTGCAGCAATATATTTACTTAATAGTGGTTTCTTGCCTCAAATTTCAAGTCTACTCACAGGATTTGGAGGATTTCAAAATAGAAATAGGTATTATAAAGGTAGAAATTTTGGTTTTGATTCTAATTTATTATCAAATATGCTTTCACTGTTCTTAAATGGAGGATTTAACAATTTAAGCAAATTTAATAATTTTGCAAACTTATTAAAATTATAATTAAGGGAGGATAAAAAATGAGTAAGTGTTGTTGTAGAAGACAAGGAATTGAAGGAATGGGTTATAATTGTGGTTTTAATGGATGTAGTTTAAAAAGCTTAGCTATATTTGTTCTTGTTCTTAATAGATTTACAGATATTGATAGCTGTAGTATAGAATTTATAATCGCAATATTCTATTTATTCTGTTCACCAAATTTTTGTTAATGGTTTAAATAAAGATAATGGAGTCAGAAAAGCTGGCTCCATTAATGGATATGGAGGGATATAATGTCTTCAAAAAGAAATAGAACTGAAAGACACAATGGTTCATTCAATCAAAATCAAGGATTTGATATGAATAGCATAATGAATTTACTGGGTGGACTAGGAGGTCTTGGAAATATTGGTAAAGGATCTTCTTCAAGAAACAATTCTGATTATAATAGTGATTCTATTGATTTTAGAGGAAATGTAAGTATTGAAGTAGAAAACTTTATGAAAGCATTATTACCTTTGATGAGAAGTGGTTACGCAAAAGAAATACAATATTTTGTAACTTTACTTGAAAATGAAAATATTAAAAAAAGCGAATTTATTGATAAAAATGAATAAAAGTTATTGATAAAGTTAATAATAATTATGAATAAGATGATAACAGATATAAATTCATCTTAGTGCCAGAAAGCACACATAACCCCCATCCCCCTTGGGACCTGCAAAAGGTCCCTTTGTTTTGCTATTTTTTGTTATATAATAAAAATAGAGACTATTGAAATAGTCCCTTAAAAATAATTTGAAATACATTTATTATAATTATTTTTATTTGTCCATGTAGAACATTTTTTTCTCTTTCATATAGTCTTGAACATATCTTAATGCTTCTCCAAATCTTTGGAAGTGCACAACTTCTCTTTCTCTTAAAAATTTAATTGGATCAGCTACAGCATCATCATCTGTGAGATCTAATATATATTCATAGGTGGATCTTGCTTTTTGTTCTGCTGCCATATCTTCATATAAATCTGTTATAGGATCTCCTTTAGATTGAAGTGCTGAAGCTGAGAAAGGAATACCTGCAGCGCTTTGTGGGTATACAGCATCGCCATGATCTACATAATATGGATCAAGTCCTGCTGCTCTCATTTCATCTGCATTTGCATTTCTTGTAAGTTGATTTACTATCGTTCCAACCATTTCAAGGTGAGCAAGTTCCTCTGTTCCAATATCAGTTAAAAGCGCTTTGGCCATTGGTGTAACCATAGTGTATCTTTGACTAAGATATCTTACTGCAGCACCTAGTTCGCCGTCTGGGCCGCCATACTGGGTAATTATTATCTTTGCAAGCTTTGGATTAGTTTTAGTTATTTTAATAGGATATTCCAACTTTTTTTCATAGATCCACATGATTATTTATCCTCCATATCTAAATTAAAGTTTGCCTTTGGTTGCCATGGCCATGGGTCATTTACCCAATCCCATTTTTGAAATGATTCACTGCTAGAAGTTAATGGACCATATTTTTTTTCATATTGAGCTTTTGCTTTTTTTGATTCATTAGAAATAAAGTTGAATTTTTCAAGTGCATTCATATCGTTAGGGTGAGTATCTAGATATAATTGCAGATCTGTTGCCATAAAATCAAGTTCAGTAAGTTCTTTTAGTAATTTATCTCTATCCAAAATAAATATCTCCTTTTATAATTATTTTTTCATATATGGTTTATATGGCTTATACAGATCCGGAAAAATTGTTCCTTTATATAGACTTTCCTCAGGTCCATACATTCTAGTTATTTTCTGGAATGGTACATAGGCTTGGGCAAGTTCCACATTTTTAATTTCGTTTTTATTTTGTTTTAATTTAGATTCGTCATCATCATGATCTCTATAAAGTCTATCATTATCTTGGTAAAATCTACTCATTAAATAATCCCCTTGTATACTTACTTTCATTAGCTATGGTATTCAACTCTAAAAAAAATGATACAAGTTAAATATTTTTTCGAAAAATAAAGTAAAGCATAATGTGATTTTTACGCTTTACTACTATAATTAGCTTCTCATTTTTCTCCAATTTGTTGATACTAAGTTAAGGTGCTCTCGCATTTTTTCTGCAGCAAGATCTCCTTGTCCTTTTGATATGTATTCAATTATCTTATCTGTGATTTCTATAGTTGCATCTTTAGTCCATGGTGAACCTGCTTCAAAGTAAGATTTATACTTGTTTATCTCATTCATTAAAGATTTCATCATTTCACTTAATATAATATTATTTGAAGCTTCTGATATCAATAAGTGAAATTCTAAGTCATATTCTAAAAAATCCGAACCATCTTTACTTTCCTTCATTTTTTTAAGCAATGTATTTAATTTAGATATGATTTCATTATCAGAGCGTTCAGCTGCAAGTTTTACCATGGAAATTTCTAGAATTTGTCTTGCTTCCATTAAATCAACAATTGGAGCTTCTAAAATTGATTTATCTAAATCATCAAGCGATACATCGACCATTTCAGGAGGAAAGGCAATAAAAGTTCCTCTGCCTTGATAAGATTCAAGATAACCCATTACAACTAAAATTCTTATAGCTTCTCTAACTGAAGAGCGGCCAACTTCATATATTTTACACAATTCTCTCTCTGAGGGAAGCTTATCACCTGGTTTTAATTTTCCACTTTCAAGGTTTTTGATTATTTGATTTACGATTCTAATAGGAGTATTATTTTTTTTTAACGCATCCAATGTTAAATACATTCCCTTCTTAAATAAATATATTTTGATTATAATTATTGTGGGCATGTTTATCAAGTTAAGGTTATTGTAATAGTTAATTTTATATGATATATTATAAATAGGTCAGACCATTTTGAATAATTAAATAAATAAAAGTTTTGATGAAATAATTTATTTTGAAATCGACTGCAATTTTTCTAAGGAAAGGATGTTAATAATGAAAATTAGAAGAACTTTTCAGACTATAGACACTCACACTGGTGGAGAACCAACGAGAACTGTAGTTGGAGGAATTCCTGTAATACCAGGAAATACTATGTCTGAAAAGATGTTATATCTTAAAGAAAATTGTGATTATATAAGAAAAGTTTTAATGAATGAGCCTAGAGGAAATGATGTTATGTCTGGAGCTATTTTAACAACTCCTTGTACTAAAGGAGCTGATATAGGGGTTATTTACACTGAAGTAGGGTGTTATTTACCTATGTGTGGCCATGATACTATTGGAGTATCTACAGCTCTTGTTGAGTCAGGAATGGTTCCTGTAGTAGAACCTTATACCTATATTAACTTAGATACACCTGCAGGCCTTGTTTCTGTTAAAGTGCTTGTAAAAGATGGTGTTGCAAAAGAAGTTAGCTTTAAAAATGTACCCTCTTTTGTTATGAAAGAAGATGTTGAAATAGACGTTGAAGGATATGGGAAAGTAGTATTAGACATTAGCTATGGTGGAAATGTTTATGCTATTGTACCTGCTGAAAGGTTTGGCATTAAAATTGCTCCTGAAAATGCAAGTAAATTAATCGAAGCTTCTTCTAAATTAAGAAAGGCCCTTAATAGTCAAGTAAAGGTTTGCCATCCTGAAAAGCCATATATTAATGAAGTTACTCATATAGAATTCTATGGTCCTCCAACTGTATCTTATGCAAATTTAAAAAATGCAGTTACTATACCACCTGGAGCTGCTATAGATCGCTCTCCTTGTGGAACTGGAACTTCTGCTAAGCTTGCTCTTATGTATTCTAAGGGTGAGATTAAAATTGGAGAAGAATTTGTTTATGAGAGCATAATAGGCAGCATATTTAAAGGAAAAGTGGTTGAAGAGGTATTAGAAGGTGGAATTCGTGCTATTTTGCCTGAAATAACTGGCAGTGCTTATATAACAGGAATGCATACTTTTATGATTGATCCAGACGATCCATTTCAAGAGGGATTTGTTTTAAGTTAGTTAAATGGAGGTGATTTGATGCGAGTTCTTGAACACCCAATTTTGGGAAATATAAATGATGATGAAACAGTTACAATAACATTTGATGGGAAAGCGCTTAAAGCAATTAAAGGTGAGGTTATTGCTGCTACTCTTCTTGCAAATGGAATTAAGATTCATAGGTTCACCGAAAAAAAACATGAACCAAGGGGAATTTATTGTGGTATAGGGCAATGCACAGATTGTGTAATGACAGTAAATGGCGTGCCAAATGTGAGAACATGTATTACACCTGTTGAGGATGGTATGGTAGTAAACACTCAGCATGGCAAAGGTAAAAGAGGTGCTTAATTTTGAATGAATTTAATAAAGAAGTTATAATTATTGGAGGAGGACCTGCTGGGCTTGCTGCATCTATTGAAATTGCAAAGTCTGGTTGCAAGGTGCTTGTTGTTGATGAGAATAAAAAAGCTGGAGGACAGCTTTTCAAACAGATTCATAAGTTCTTTGGGTCTAAAGAGCATAGTGCTGGAATTAGAGGTATTGATATTGGCAAACAGTTATTATCTGAAACTAAAAAGCTTGGCGTAGAAGTTTGGCTTGATTCAGAGGTAATTGATTTAACAAAGGATAAAGGAGTTTCAATTAAGCACAATGGGAAACTTGAGATACTTAATGCTAAATCAGTTTTAGTGGCTACTGGTGCATCTGAAAATGCAGTTAATTTTGAGGGTTGGACGCTTCCTGGCGTTATGGGTGCTGGTGCTGCTCAAACGATGATAAATGTAAATCGTGTGCTTCCTGGAAATAGAATTTTAATGGTTGGAAGTGGAAATGTAGGAGTTATCGTTACTTACCAGCTTATTCAAGCAGGTGCTGAAGTAGTTGGCATTGTAGAGGCACTTCCTAGAATAGGGGCTTATGGAGTGCATGCTGCTAAGGTGAGAAGAGCAGGGGTGCCATTTTTCTTAAAACACACTATTATACGAGCTGAAGGTAAAGATAAAGTTGAGAGAGCTGTAATCTGCGAAATTGATGATAAGTTTAATAAAATACCTGGAACTGAAAAAGTTTTAGAAGTAGATGTTATTTCTGTAGCAACAGGACTTAGACCATTGACTGAAGCTTCTTGGATGGCTGGTGTATCTCATAAGTATATTCCAGAGCTTGGAGGGTGGATGCCAATTCATGATGAAAACATGCAAACTAGCATACCTGGAATATATATTGCAGGAGATACAGCTGGTGTTGAAGAAGCAAATACAGCTATGGATGAGGGAAGGCTTGCAGGGTTAAGTATTGCTGAAAATTTAGGATATTTTAGTAAAGATGAAGCTAAAATAAAAAAAGATGAAATAAAAGCTAGGCTTATTGCATTAAGGCAAGGACCTTTTGGTGAGAAAAGGTTAAATGCTAAGTCAAGAATTATAAAGGAGGGCTTTTAAGATGGATGATAAAAGTTCAATAATTACTAGAGGGTATCCGTCTATTGAAGAAATAAAGACATTTAATTCTTGGCCAACTGATGAGCGCTTTAATAAAGGACCTGTAGCCATTATAGAGTGTGTTCAAGAGATTCCATGCAATCCTTGTGAAAATGCATGTAAATTTAAAGCAATAACCATTGGAAGCCCTATAACTAATTGTCCATCTTTAGATTTTTCTAAATGCACTGGATGCTCTATGTGCGTGGCAGCTTGTTCTGGCCTTGCCATTTTCATTATAAATAAGGCATATAGCGAAACAGAAGCTACTGTTTCCTTTCCATTTGAATATTTGCCGCTGCCAAAAGTAAATGATGAGGTTTTAGCTGTAAATAGGGCAGGTGAATTTGTATGCATGGGAAAAGTAGTTAAAATCATGAATCCTAAGATTAATGATAATACTGTTGTTGTTACAATTGCAATTCCAAAGGTTTATGCTGATACAGTTCGAAGTATAAAAAGATTAAATTCTAAAGCTGTAGAAGTTTCTACAGATGCTGTTGAAAATAATGAAATTATTCCTGATGATATTTTAGTTTGCAGATGTGAAGAAATAACTGCTGGCGAAATAAGAAAGGCTATTAAAGAAGGTATGGCAGATTCTATAACTGGAGTTAAAAGAAGGGTTAGAGCAGGTATGGGTTTATGTCAAGGAAGAACCTGTGGCAAGTTGGTTTCTAGGATTATTTCTGAAGAAATCGGAAAAAATATGTCTCTTTTAGTTCCATCAACAGATAGAGCTCCTGTGAGGCCAATTTCATTTGGAGAATTAGGAGGTTGTGATAATGAGTAAAAATGCTGATGTTGTCATTATTGGTGGAGGAATCATAGGTACTTCTACAGCTTATTATCTTTCAAAAACTGGTGCTAAGGTGATTTTAGTTGAAAAGGGAGATATAGCAGATGGAACTTCTAGTAAATGCGATGGCAATGTGCTAATATCTGATAAAATGCCTGGTTATGATAGTAAACTTGCAAAATTAAGCCAAGATAAATTTCCTATTCTTCAAAATGAACTTGATTATAATTTTGAATGGACTCGAAAGGGCAGTTTGAATTTGATGGAAAATGAAATAGAAATGCAAAAGGCTAAAGAATACTGCGATGGACTTTTAGCCTCTGGAATACCTGCTAGAATATTAGATGAAAGAGAAGTTCATGAAGATGAGCCGCTTTTATCTCCTAGAGTTATTGGAGGATTGGAAGTTTCTTGCGATGGTTCTGTGTATCCAATGGGCTTATGCTATGGACTCACCTTAGGCGCAAAAAAACATGGAGCAGAATTTATGCTTAATACTTCTGTTTTAGCCATTGAAAGGAATGAAAAAGGTGAGATTTCAAAGGTAATTACTGATAATGGGGAAATATTAACTGATAAAGTTATTTGCTCAGCTGGTATTTGGTCTAAGGAAATTGGTGAAATGGTTGGGCTTGATATACCAATTGAAGCAAGACAAGGTCAAATATTAGTTGCAGAACAAACCTATCAAGTAGCCAGAAGAAAGGTAGTTGAATTTGGCTATTTAATGGCTAAATTTCAAGGAAGCGATTATAAAAGGGATGTAACTTCTGATATTGAAGAATATGGAGTGGCATTTGTCTTTGAACCAACTGCTGCAAATAACTTTTTAATAGGAAGCAGCAGAAGGTTTGTGGGACGTGATACAAGTACAAATATAGAAGTATTGAGAGCTTTGGCAAAGAGAGCTGTGCATTTTTTTCCTTGTATGAAGGATATTAATGTAATAAGATCCTATGCTGGACTTAGGCCTTTTGCAAAAGACCATTTTCCAATAGTATCAGATACTGATATTAAAGGTTTTTATATATCTTGTGGACATGAGGGAGATGGAATAGGGCTGTCGCTTATATCTGCAGAAATTATGACCAATATAATTACAAAAAATGAGCAGAGGATTGATATAAGCCCATTAGATTTTAGAAGATTTAAGGTATCAAATTAAAAAATAAAATTTGGAGGAAATTTTTATGAAAAATGAAAGAAAAACTTTACGTGGAGTTTTCACTGTTATGATAACTCCTATGACAGAAGACCAAAAAGTTGATATTGATGGATTAAAGTCAAATATTGATTGGCAAATTTCTAAAGGAATTGCAGGACTATGTGTTACAGGTAGTACTGGTGAATTTGTTTCTCTCTCTTCTTCCGAAAGGGATTTAATAGCAAAAACAGCAGTTGAGCATGTTAATGGCAGAGTACCTGTAATTGTTGGAACAGCAGCTGGAACTACCCAAGAAGTAATTAGATACACTAAATATGCTGAAGAAATTGGCGCAGATGCTGCAATGATAATAAATCCTTATTATTCTTTGCCAACTCAAAAAGAAATTGTTGAATTTTTCCGCATGGTAGGAGAGAATGTTAATATACCTATTATGGCATATAATAATCCACCATGTAGTGGAGTAGATGTTGTTCCTAGCACTTTTAAAGAAATAAGCAAGGTTAAAAACGTAGAATATTTAAAAGATGCTTCTGGAGATATTAGAAGAGTTAGAGATATTCAATTTGAAACTGGTGGCAACATGAAGGTTTTCAATGGTTGTGAGGATTTAGCTTTTGAAGCTTTTATTCTTGGAGCTGTAGGCTGGATTTGTGTTGCTGGAAACATAATTCCAAAAGAATGTCAAGATTTATTTGATTTAGTTCAAGAAGGAAAGATAAATGAAGCAAAGGAATTATACTTTAAAATTATGCCTTTATTTACACTGCTTGAGACATGCGGAAAATTAGTTCAAACAACTAAAGCTGGTGCTGAGCTTGTTGGATGCGTGGCTGGGCCTCCTAGATATCCTAGACTTCCACTTGAGGAAAGTGAAATTGAAGCTCTCAAGGGAGTTTTAAAACAAATTGGGGCAATATAATAATGAAAATTGCCTTAAAGACTTCTTAAAAATTGCTTCTTAAAAATTTACCCTTAGACTTTGAAGGCTTTAAGGTTTAAATAGGTTCATCAATGAGTTTTGATAGCTCATTGCTTGAGCCTTTTTATTATGATATTATGTTTTAAAGGTGATTGAGATGTTTAAAATATTAATTATTGAGGATGACGAAACCATTTCTCAAAACTTATACGATTATTTAAAAAAGTGGAATTATGATGTTAAATCGGTTTATGATTTTCAAAATGTTATGAAGGACTTTAAAGAGTTTGAGCCTCAACTTGTCCTTTTGGATATTATTCTTCCATTTTATAATGGCTATCATTTATGCCAGGAGATTAGAAAAATTTCAAATGTGCCTATTATCTTTTTATCTTCTGCATCTGATAACATGAACATAGTCATGGCTGTAAATTTAGGTGGAGATGATTTTATTGCAAAACCGTTTGATTTAAATGTATTACTTGCAAAAATACAAGCAATGCTAAGGCGTGCTTATTCATTTCAAGGAAGCATTAGTATTTTAGAATATGGTGGTGCAATTATTAATCTTAGCGATTCATCAATTACATTTAATGACGTTAAATGCGATTTGACTAAAAATGAAATTAAAATTTTACAGGTTCTTATTCAAAATAGAGGGCAAACTGTACCTAGGGAAGATATTATGAAATTTTTATGGGATAGCGAAAGCTTTGTAGATGATAATACTTTAACGGTAAATATAACAAGGCTTAGAAAGAAGCTTGAGGGAATTGGTCTTTGTAATGTTATTTTAACTAAAAAAGGAATTGGTTATTTATTGTATGATGAATTATAGATTTAAAGTGTTTTTAAGTTATTTAAAAGATAATGGGAAAATGTTTATTTCATTTTTATTTATAGTTTTTATATTTTTATTGGTATTTTATTTAAATAGAATTGATATTAAAATAATTGAATATGCGCTTTTATTAGCTTTTACACTTTCTGTTGTTTTGATTTTAGTGGACTTTTCTTCTTATTATAAAAAATATATGTACTTATCAGATTTTTGTCATAAAATAAATGAAACCATGGAAGGATTTATTGAAGCTAATACAATTATTGAGGAGAAATATCAATTAATCATAAAAAAGTTATATGAAAATAATTCTAAATTAATATCTAAACAAGATATTTTAAGAACGGATATGATAGATTATTATAGCATGTGGGTACATCAAATAAAAACACCTATTTCTGCAATGCGTATACTTTTAAAAACCAATTCTTCAAAGGAAAATTTAGAACAAGAGCTTTTTAAAATTGAACAATATGTAGATATGGTGCTTAACTATTTAAGAATTGATGAAATGTCTGACTTTGTTTTAAAAAGCTATGATATATCAAATATAGTTAAGCAAGGTATTAAAAAATATTCTATATTATTTATTTATAAAAAAATTAAACTTAATTTTAACGATAAAACTCTGTATTCGGTAACAGATGAAAAGTGGTTTTTATTTGCTTTTGAACAAATTTTATCTAATGCTCTTAAATATACTAAAGAAGGCAATATAACTATTTCTATAGATGATGTTAAAAGAGAGATTTCAATTGAAGATACTGGAATTGGTATTTATAAAGAAGATATTCCTAGAATTTTTGAAAAAGGCTTTACGGGTTTTAATGGTAGAATGGATAAGAAATCTACCGGAATTGGGCTTTATTTATGCAAAACTATACTTTCAAAGCTTTCTCATTCTATAAGTATATCATCAGAATTAGGGGTTTCAACTAAAGTTGTAATTGGATTTTTTGATAAAAAAATAGAATTTGAATAGTGAACTAGTTTTGATAATTAAAATTAACTACACCTTCAAGAAAGTATAGTTTAAAATATTCCTATTTTTAAAAAAATTTTTTAAGACAAAATTTACTTTGAAATTTACATTCGACAAGGGGAAAATTTAAAAAGAAAAGACACTGTTCTTTAAATAGATGTTTTTAGATATGGCAAATAACCCTGACATGTTTTTCTTTTTTTGAAAGGGTTTTATGAAAGAATGCTCTTATTTAGTTTTGACTTATTTTAAATTCAGTAAATATTATTTAAAGAATTCTGCACAAGTTTTTGAGTTTAATTTCTTTAACAAGTTTTTATCAATTATATTTTTATCAGCATAAAGCTCCATGGTTTCTTCATCATATTTAACTTTAAATACATATTTAAACTTTCC
>JAVBPD010000007.1:0-27204 GCA_031549885.1 Clostridiaceae bacterium | reverse complement strand
ACAGCTTAATACAATTACTTTAGCATCTTTAATTTGCTCTTTAAAAAAATCACCGCCAACATTTGAAAAAATGGGAAATGTCATTGCGTTTACTACTGTTATAATAGAATTTACTTTTATATCTACCCTTTTAGAAACTTCATTGCAAGCTGAGATAATGTCTGATATTTTCCCAATACCAGTTGGTTCAATTATGACTCTATCAGGATTAAATTTTTCAATAAGTTCACAAATTCCATCTATAAAATCTCCTTGCAATGAGCAACAAATGCATCCATTTGCAATCTCCATAACCTTAAGATTATAGCCCTTGATAAAATCACCATCGATACCAATTTCTCCAAATTCATTTTCAAGCAAGGAAAGCGTCTCACCAATATATGCTTCGCTTAAAAGTTTATTTATAAGAGTGGTCTTTCCTGCTCCTAAAAAACCTGATATTATATCTATTTTAGTCATTATAAATCAATTCCTTTTTTGACTATTTATAATTCTTGGCAGTCTCATAGATAGCAGCTAGATTTTCAAATTTTGAATTATAGGGAGCATCACATCCTGAACAAATAAACAACCCTTCGCTTCCTACATCATCTATAAGCTTTTTACAATAATCCATAACATCATCTTTAGATCCAATAGCGAGGATCTGAGAAGGAACATCTCCTAAAAACGCAGCATGATCTTTTAGAAGCCTTCGAGCTCTTTTTAAATCTGTTGAGCCATCTGTATTTAATATAATCTTGTTTTTAGGAAGTTCTAAAAAGCGCTCAATATCTCTATCCCAACAAGAATCTATGTGCATAACAGGAGTAAGCCCTTTTTCTATTAAAAGCATAGCTAATTCTTTCATATATGGCCATACAAGCTTATCCCAAATTTTTTGATTTAACATAGAGCTTGCACCACGCCATCCTCCTACCCAAGTACCAATAAAGTATTTTTCATTTGAAGGCATGTTTTCAATAGACTTTCTAAGATCTACCATCATAAGGTCTTGAACTTCCTTAACTTTATCAGGACGTTTGTAGCAATCCATAAAGAAGTCATTCATACTTCTTCCACCACATAAAGTTTCAAATGGAGGACATACAATTCCTTGACTTAAAATAGGGTAACCTGCATCTATATACATTTGATTAGTTTCAATGCTCTTTGAAGTAAAATTTATAAACTTCTCTAAATCATCCATGTCTAGGATTTCTGCATAAAGTTTATCAGTAAACGCTTTAACTCCATTTTCTAATATAAAGTCATAATCGCTTACATCCATGCGCCTTTTTTCTTCCACCTGCCAAAGTGAATTTTCCGCAAGCTCTTTTCCTGGCCTTTTTATCTTCGACCACCATATAAAAGATAAAGCTACCCAAATAACGCCAAGATATCCACTATTTATGCAGTCTATTTCTGCAACTTCATTTAAGCGATTTACAAAGTCTATATAGTGTTTTATACCTTCATCAGGTTTTGACATAAAGTCTGCAATTGTAAGTCCCTCTGTGTGATAAGGAGCACAAGCTGGACCCATATAAGTACTAACTGGACCTTTGTTTTTAAACTCTATGCAATCTTTTACCTTTTCGTATCTCTTATTGTAAAGTTCATTATATACCATTTTTAACACCTCTTAAAATTTTATTTATTTTTGCAAACAAAGCCTTATGCTTACATAAGGCTTTGTTTTATTTTTTAGTAAAATTAATTTTTGAAGCTTTTGTATAATTTCTGCAAAAGCGGTCATTTCCAAGCAAAACATCTGTTGCCTTCATGGATTCTATAATAGCAACATTTGATGGATCTATAACACAAGCATCTGCACCAAATGCCATAGCAAGGGTAAGAAATGTACGGTTTATTAAAGAGCGATTGGGAAGCCCAAAGGAAACATTGCTAAATCCACCTGTAATATGAGCTTTAGGGTATGTTTCACGAATCCACTTAATAATATTAAGAGCTGTTAACCCAGCCTTGTTATCGGTGGATACTGCCATAATTAAAGGATCCACAAATACATTTTCATCTAAAATGCCATATTCTCTCGTAGCTTTAAAGATGTTGTCTATATTGGTTTTGCGTTCGTCTATAGATTTTGGCATTCCTTGCTTAGAATCATCCATAGCAAGTGCTATAACAGTGCATCCTTTTTCTTTAATTATAGGAAGAAAGCTTTTAAGCCTTTTAGGATCTGCATTTATAGAATTCACCATAGGTGTTTTATTTACATTTTCAATAGCAGAAGATAAAACTTCTTCTGAGGAACTATCGATGCAAATTGGTATATCTACAACAGCTTGAACTACATCTATAAGCCATAACATATCATCTTTTTCTCTATCAGGAGAAGTTCCAGCATTTATATCTAAATAATCAGCACCAGCATCAGCTTGCTCTTTAGCAACTTGTTCTATATATTCCTTATTGTGATCAATAATAGCCTGCTGAATTACTTTTCTTGTTCCATTTATCTTTTCGCCTATAAATATCATATTTTCCCTTTCTTATTGTAATCTATTAGTATTCCTTTGCAACCTCATAAATAGCAACAAGGTTTTCAAATTTTGCATTAGCAGGAGCATCACACCCTGAGCATAAGAACAATCCTTCAATGCCTATATCGTCTATGAGCCTTCTGCAATAATCTGCTACCTCTTCTTTTGAAGCAACTGCAAGCATTTGAACTGGCACATCGCCCATAAATGCTGCATGATTGCCTAACAATTTGCGAGCTCTTCTTAAGTCTGTAGCATTATCAGTGTTTAATATTATCTTTTTTTCAGGAAGCTCTAAAAAGCGTTCAATATCTCTATCCCAGCTAGAATCTAAATGCATAATAGGGGTAATTCCTTTATCTATTAAAAGCTGGGCAATTTCCTTCATATATGGCCAAACCAATCTATCCCAAATTTTTTGGCTCACCATATTGCTTGCTCCACGCCATCCTCCATCCCATGCGCCTATAAAGTATTTCTCATTAGATGGCATTTGTGCAATTGATTTGCGAATGTCTTCCATAAGCAAATCCTGAGCTGCTTGAACTTTATCAGGGCGTTTATAACAATCCATAAAGAAATTGTTCATTCCACGTCCCCCACAAAGTGTTTCAAAAGGAGGGCACACAAAGCCTCCTGCAAGAAGTGGATAACCTGCATCTATGTAAGCTTGAAACTCATTGTCTTTTTCAGTAGCAATATACTCTAAAAACTTAAAAAGATCTTCCATATCCATGATTTCAGGATATAACTTATCAGTAAATGCTTTAACACCATTTTTTATAATTAAATCATAATCCTCTATTTCCATTCGCTTTTTTTCTTCAACTTGCCATACAGAATTTTCAGGAAGCTCTTTTCCAGGTCTTTTTATTTTAGACCACCATATAGTAGCTAAAGTTATCCAATTATAGGCTCCATAGCCAGCATTTATGCAATCTATTTCAGCAATGTCATTTATTCTATTGACAAAATTTAAGAAATGTTTAAATCCTTCTTTAGGGTTTCCAATGTAATCTGCCATGGTGAGGCCTTCTGTATGAGCTGGAGGGCAACCTTGGCCCATATATGTGCTTACCACATGTTTATTTTTAAATGCTATACAATCTTTTACTTTCTCTAATCTCTTATCATAAAGCTCATTATATATCATGTTTAAGCCTCCTCACAAAACTTAATAGCATCTTGTGGACCTTCACCAAAAGCATCTGCTTTAGAATATTTAACTACATGTTCGTCAACAGGGCCGCCTCCTATTATAACTTTTATCTTATCACGAATACCAGCATCTTCTAATGCCTTCACTGTTGCAAGTATAGAATCATAACAGGAAACTAAAAGGCAAGACATTGCTAAGATCTTTGCATCATTATCTACTAAAGCTTTTACAAAATCTTCGGGAGAAACATCTACGCCTAAATCGATTACATCAAACCCAGAAGCTATTAACATATTAGAGACAATATCTTTTCCAATATCATGAATGTCATTTTTTACTGTTCCAATTACAACCTTCACGCCTTTTTTCTCACTTTCACCTTTTTTCAAAAGTGGAAGCAGTATTTCACTTACGGATTCAAATATTGCACCAGCCATCATAAGGTCAGAAACAAACAGATTTTTCTTATCAAATTCATCGCCAATGGCTACCATACCTTCTTGACATTGTAGTAATATATCCTCAGGAGACACACCATTGTCAATCTCACTTCTCACTTCATCAAGTATCCTCTCATCATCAAGTTCAAGCAACAGATCTTTTACTTTACTCATAGCCATACCTCCTAATAAAATTAATAATTTAGATTACATAATACGTACCTGTATATACATGTTATAATAATGATATTTCTTAAATTATATAAAGTCAAGCAATCTTTTTATAGTAATTAAAAAATGATAAGGTTTAAATGGCTTATCATATTTTTTTAACTTTTTCTTCTTTTGATGTATTTGCTGTAAGTATGAGAAATTCTGGCTTAATATAAATCTTTGTATATGAAAAAACCATATTTAACTCACAGTTTATAAGCTCTTCTTCTATGCAAAACAAAGTGTCATTTGTATTACAATCTAAAAGCAAAGCTGTTGATGAATCTATCCTTTCACCAGTGATTCTTATGTTTTTTCTCAGCGCAAAAGCTAAGCTTTGTTCAAGGCTTTTTAAATGGTTTGCAAATCTTAATTGATCTTCAATGACAGGCCTATTAGGTATATAAATAAAGTAAATCTTTTCTAGTGCAACTTTAACATGGCCAGAAAATAAAACTCTTGCAGCGCTTAAAATTGTGTCATTTTCTTTAATTGCTAATTTTTTGCTGATTATGCTGTCAGCTTTAACCACATTCACAGATAAAAGGTTGATCCCATCTATAGGCACAGTAAAATTATCATATTTGTTAAAGCGCAATTGAAAAAGGTTTATTTCTGGCTCACAAACAAAGTTGCCTTTTCCTGGCACTGAATATATATAGCCTTCAGTTGAAAGAAGCGATAAGCTCTTTCTTATAGTCATACGGCTAACGGAAAATTCTTTCATTAATGAATTTTCAGAATCTAGCATATCACCTGGTTTTAATATTCCCTTTAAAATTCTTTCCTTTATGATATCCATAATGCAAAGGTATAAAACTTTATTCATTTTTCTCTCCTAATGGGTCTTTTGTAAGGATTTCGAGGCAATATTTCATACCCTTTTTATATTCATTAGTCAACAAATCTACATCTTCAATTTTTACATATCTCTCATCTGCAGCAGCGCCACCAACTACTAATTTCATATTTTTCAAAAGCCCTTTTTTCTTTAATATTGTTATTAATTCTTTTATATTTGAAAAAGTGCTATCCATAATTGTGCTTATTGCTAAAATAGCTGGTTTATATATTTCTACAGCATATACAAAATCTAAAATTGGAACATCTACACCTAAGTCAATAACTTCAACTCCTCTATATGTTAATGCATCAACTACTAAGTTCTTTCCAACATCATGAATATCACCAGCAATGGTACCAATAACTACTTTTCCATTTACATTTATTTTATCTAAAACTATGTTTTTATTAGCAAGGCTAAAAAGGTCTCTTGCAATCATCCCTGCTACCATTAAATCTGCAATAAAGCATTCTCCCTCATTATATTTATTTCCTACAATAGACAATCCATCCATTATTTCATTTTGAAACAAAATAGGATCAATGTTATTTTTTAACATTAAAATTCCCTTTTTTAGTGCCTCATCAACTAACAAGTCTCCAATTAAGTTTGATAAACTTTTTTTATACATTTGTTCCACCTCATTGTTGACTAAATATGAAATATTAACAAATTAAAGATTTCCCTACCCTTAGCGAATCATCAAAAGTAACTTTGTTTCCAGGTTCTACTATTAAGAAACTATCATTGTCCCAATTTTTTGATAATAAATTTTCAATCATAATCAAATTGCCTTCTAAAACAATAGTAGGTATATCAAGTTCAATGGATAAGTCTTTAATTTTATCAATAACCTCTTCAACATCAAAAGCACCTGTGTCGATAACAGCCAACCTTTTGTAATGGGCCATCATTGTCCTTATAAAATAACTTGCTCTTTTTTTGCCATATTTTTCTATAGCATGTTTAAACTCTGAAACCATGTTAGCTTCATAATTTAAATAACCTGAAGTGTAAAAATAAGTATCTATCCCTGCTTCTTCACGGGCTTTGTTAGAGCCTAAAAAAATAGGAATGCAGTCTGCTGCAAGTGGAAGAACCAAAGTTCTATTATAAGCCTCTATATCTACCATGCTATTGCCACAAAACCCAAAGAGGAGCAAAACAGTTGTATATTTTGGATCAAGCTCGCAAAGTTTTCTATGCACTTCTTTTTTTAATTTATCAGGAAATACATGAAGTCCTGAATCTACCCATTCTACAGGATACTTGCAAGAAATTTTTTCCATAACAAGTTCTAATTCTTGCCTCAATGTGCTACATGCTAATATGATTGTGTTATCTTCCATAGAATAAAATCATCCCCTTAAACAAAAATATAATTAAATAATACCCCTTGTTTTAAAAAGATTATAGCACTTGCAAAAAAAATGGTCAATTTAAAACCTATAAAAACAGTTTGTAAAAATTAAATATATTTTATATAAAATATTGATTATTTTACTAAAATAAAGTAAAATAAATTTACTAAACTATGTGAGGAATAATTATGATAGGAATAAAAGATATTGCAAAAAAAGCTGGAGTTTCTGCATCTACAGTTTCTAATGTATTAAATGGGAAAAAAAATGTTGGAGAAGAGACGAAAAATAAAATCCTGCAAATATGCAGTGAAATGGAATATTACCCAAATGTAGCTGGAAAAATATTAAAATCAGGCAAAAGCCATACAATTTTATTTGTATTTAGCGATTTTGATAGAAGCTTTTATTTAAGAATAATAGAGGGCATAAATGATTACGTTAATGATAGCGGATTTGATTTAATTATATGCTCTCAAAAATCCTGT
Organism: Clostridiaceae bacterium; assembly: GCA_031549885.1. GTDB lineage: Bacteria > Bacillota > Clostridia > Clostridiales > Clostridiaceae > WQUF01. Next base: position 20,213 of record JAVBPD010000007.1, on the reverse strand, counting down.
GAAAAATATATGAGATCTAATTTAACAAGTGGAGCCATAATATTAGATGAGAGAGTTAAAAATGAAGATATAGTAAAAGTTGCAAGGGATAATTATAAAATTGTTGTTTTAGATAGACTTATTGATAATCCACATATTAAAAGCGTTTTAATAAATAATTATGATTCAATGAGCAGCTTAGTTCAAACTGCTATTGATAGAGGGTATAGAAAATTTGGATTCATAGGTGGACCTGAGTATACAGATGATAATAAAGAAAGGTATAAAGCTTTTTTAGACACATTAAAGAAAAATAATATAGAGTTTCTTAGCAAAAATTATTTTTCAGGGGATTACAGGGAAAAAAGCGGCTATAGAGCTGGTAAAATATTTTTATTAAGCGAAGAGCTTCCTGAGATTTTAATTTCTGCAAACGACAATATGGCTATTGGTGCAATGAAAGCTTTCCAAGACGCAGGATTAAAAATCCCTGAGGATATTGCCATAACTGGTTTTGATGATTGCGATTTGGCTGAATCTTCAAATCTTACAACTGTAAAAATACCTAATTATGAAAGGGGATATTTAGCTGCAAGGTGCCTTATTGAAAATATAAAGGGAAAGGGCACTGTTGAACCTTTAATAATTACAGCAACCGCTAAATATAGAAGCACAGTTTCAAATAAAAACTCCTAAAATTTTATAAAATAGGAGTTTTTGAAAAGGAATACATAAATATTGACAAGCTAAAAAAAGTATTATAATATACTAGTATAACGATTTACTAAGAATAATCAAAAGGAGTTTTATATATGAAAATTAGTCAAAAGTTTGGTTTTATACTTCTTACAACTTTTCTTGCATCTACATTATTTGTAGGATGCACTAATACTCCTAACAGTGGAACTGGTGGTGATAATACAACTGCTTCTTCTACAACTTCAGGTGTAACAGAAACAACACAAGATTCTGGAACCTCTTTAAAGAAAATTATTTTATTTCAATCAAAAGTTGAAATTACTGACCAAGTTGAAAAAATGGCAGAAGACTATAAAAAAGAAAAGGGTGTAGAAATTGAAGTTTGGGGTACTACTGGTGATGATTATTTCCAACAATTAAAAAATAAAATGGCAAACAAACAAGGACCAACAGTTTTCTCTCTTCAACCAGGAGCAGAACAAGAGCAGATGAAAGCTTATCTAGAGGATTTAAGTGATTTATCATTTGTAAACGATATTGCACAGGGAATGGCAAGCACAATTGATAATAAAGTTATTGGAATTCCTTATACAGTAGAAGGATTTGGAATGGTTTATAACAAAAGCCTTATGGACACTTCAAAAGTAAATAATTATGATACATTTGTGAAAATGTTGCAAGACAATAAAGCAAATGGAGTTAATGGTTTTGGATTATCTCAAGAAAGCTACTTTTTAATTGGACATATTCTCAACACACCTTTTGCACTTCAAAGCGATCCAAAAGGCTTTATTGATAAGTTAAATAAGGGTGAGGTTAAGATGGCAGACACTGCTGAATTTAAAGAATTTGCAAAATTTATGTCTGCAATTAGAGAATATTCTTACAATCCATTAGAGGTAAAATATGATAAAGAATGTGGTGATTTTGCCACAGGTAAAACAGCTGCTATACATCAAGGAAACTGGTGTTATTCAATGTTTAAAGATTATACAATAAATTTTGAAATGGGCTTAATGCCGCTTCCCTTAGCTTCAAATGATAAACTTTGTGTAAGCGTGCCAACAGCATGGAGTGTGAGTTCACAAGCCTCTGAAGATGAGAAAAAATTAGGAAAAGAATTTTTAGAATGGCTGTATACTAGTGATACAGGGAAAAAGTACTTAATGGATGAATTTGGATTTATACCAGTTTTAAAGACTATGGAAAGCGCTAAACTTGATGTACTTTCAAGTGATGTTTCAAAATATGTAAAGGATGGTAAGACAATTGGATGGCCAATGACATTGTGGCCTGCAGGTATAGTGGATGCTAATTTAAAACCAGTTGCTGAAAAGTTCTTTACAACACCTATGACTGAAGATGAGTTCTTAAAAGAATTAGATGATGCATGGCCAAAACAATAATGTGATTAAATTGAGATCTAACATCAATCTTGATGTTAGATCTCTTTATAATCGAAAGGAGGAGCAAGATGAAAAGAAAAAATAATGCTTTTTGGTATGCTATATTTGTACTGCCACTGGTATTTGTATTTGTTACTGTGGTAATAATTCCTTTTTTTATAGGTATAGGCTATTCCTTTTTTTCCTGGGATGGTTTGCCCTTAAACCCAAAAATATTTGTAGGATTAGACAATTTTATAAAGGCATTTTCAGATAAAAGGTTTTTAAGTTCAGCTATTAAAACCACAATATTTACGTTGCTTTCTGTTATAACAATAAATATATTTGGACTGTTTTTTGCGTTAATAGTTACAACAAAATTAAAGGTCAGAAATATAGCAAGAACTATGATATTTATGCCCTATTTAATAGGTGGGCTTATTTTAGGTTTTATATGGTCATTTATATTAGGAGATGCATTTTCTTATATTGGTGAAAAATTGCCTCACAGTATTTTTTTTAATTGGCTTTTAAGCCCAACATTTGCATTAATTGGATTGGTAGTAGTAGTTACGTGGCAAATGGCAGGTTATATTATGATAATATATATAGCAGGAATTCAAAGCATACCTGATGATATTATAGAAGCTGCTAAAGTTGATGGGGCAGGGTTTTGGGGAACGCTTTTAAGGATAAAATTTCCACTTATAATGCCTTCTTTTACAATTTGCTTATTTTTTTCACTATCAAATTGCTTTAAGGTTTTTGATGTGAATTATTCTTTAACTGGTGGAGGGCCAAGCAATGCAACTGAAATGTTTGCAATGAATATTTATAACGAAATATTTAAACTAAACCATTATGGATATGGGCAATCAAAAGCAATTATATTTTTATTTATAGTTGCAATTATCACCCTTTTCCAAGTATCTGTAACGAAGAAAAGGGAGGTGGAAATGTGATGGGAAAGGTAAAGAAGATAATAATAAATACTATAGTCATAATGTTATGCCTTTTATATTTGTTTCCAATATATATAATAGTTGTAAATTCGTTTAAAAACAGAGCTGAATTATATAATAATATTTTGGCTCTTCCTTCAAGTTTTAACTTTCAGTATTATGAACAAGCAATGCAAAAGATGGAATTTTTAAATGCACTTAAAAACTCCATTATAATCACTGTGATTTCTATATTTTTTATCGTTATATTAGCATCAATGACAGCTTGGATGCTTGTCAGAAAAAACAATAAAATCAGCAATATAATATTTTTTATATTTGTTGCTACGATGCTTATTCCATTTCAAACCCTTATGCTTCCGCTTATGCAGGAAATGGGATGGATACGAGATAATTTGCATATTCAGATGATGGATTCTTTAGGTGGCCTCATCTATATGTATGTTGGTTTTGGAGCAAGCATGGCAGTATTTTTGTACCATGGTTTTATAAAATCAATTCCAATTTCGCTGGAGGAAGCTGCTACAATAGATGGTTGTAGTACCTTTGGGGTATTTTCAAAGATAGTATTTCCCATGTTAAAACCCATAACAATGACAGTGATAATTTTAGATGTTATATGGATTTGGAACGATTTTCTACTTCCGTCGCTTGTGCTATCCAGTAAAGCAAATAGGACAATTCCGCTTTCTACATCATCATTTTTTGGACAATTTACAATTCAATGGAATTTAGCTATGGCTGGGCTAACGCTGACTATAATACCAGTTATTATATTCTACCTTTTTGCACAAAAATATATTATAAAGGGCGTAACTGCAGGAGCAGTAAAATAAGGTGTTTAAATGAAAAATAATAAAATATATGAAATAAAAAACTTGAAGCTAGATAAAAATTCGTTAATGCTTAATGAGACTATATTTCATAATGCAAATGGTTATATTGGAATTAGATCATCCTTTGAAGAGGGATATAAAGAAGGTATAGAGTCAATTAGAGGGTCTTATATTAATGGTTTTTATGATATTGCAGATATGAAACAAGCAGAGAGGCTCTACGGATTAGTTGAGGATAAGCAGACTATGCTTAATGTGGTGGATTCTCAAGGTATAGATATGATTATTGATGGCGAAAAATTTACCATGTTTGAAGGAAAGATTTTAGAAACCTCTAGAATTCTAAACATGGAGGAGGGTTACACTTTAAGAAGAATTATTTGGCAATCTCCAAAGGGAAAAAAAGCTGAAATCACAATTAAGAGAATGACATCCTTTAAGAGGCTTTCTTTATTTACCATTGAGTACTCAGTTAAAGCTTTAAATTTTTATGGGAAAATTAATTTAATATCAACTCATATTGGAGAAGTTACAAATTACAGCGATCCTAATGATCCACGGGTAGCAAGAGATAGCTTCAATCATTTAATTCCTTTTGAAAATAAAGTAGAAGATGGATGTTCCTATTTAGTCACAAAAACATCAAGGTCAAATTTAAAGGTGTGCACCTGTGTGAAAAATGTACTTTCAAAGCAAGGGGTTTATGAAAATAAATTAATAAACCACAATGCTATTTATGATGCAATGGTAAATATATCACAGGATGAGACTATAAAATTAGTTAAATACTCTATATTTTGCGATTCTCTTAGGTTTAATGATGTGGTTTTATCTTCAAAGAAATTAATGGAAGAAGCTTTAAGCGTTGATTTAGAAATGATATATAAAGAACAAATAGATTATTTATATAATTATTGGAAAAAAGCATATATAGAAATTGAGGGCGATGAAGAGTTAAGCTTAGCAGTTAACTATAACTTATATCAATTGATCCAATCTGTTAGCAAAGATGAATTTGGCAATATTCCAGCAAAAGGGTTAAGTGGAGAAGGATATGAAGGTCATTATTTTTGGGATACAGAGATGTATATTCAGCCATTTTTTATACTAACGTATCCAGAAATATCAAAGAGTTTAATTGAATATAGATATCATATTTTAGATAGTGCAAGAGAAAATGCCAAAATATTAGGCCATAAAAAAGGCGCTCTATATCCTTGGAGAACTATAATGGGCAAAGAATGCTCTGGCTATTTTCCATCAGGAACAGCTCAATATCATATTAGTGGAGATATCGCTCATTCTATAATAGATTATTATTTAGTAACTAAAGATCTTGATTTAATTGAAAAAAAAGGAGCAGAAATATTATTTGAAACAGCAAGGCTTTGGATGGATGTTGGGAATTATTATAAAGGTAAATTTCACATAAACGACGTTACAGGACCTGATGAATATACATGTATTGTAAACAATAATTACTATACTAATGTATGTGCAAAGCATAATTTGCTTTGGGCAGTAAAAATTTATAAAATGTTAGAAGAAAAAAATTTAATAAAAAGAGTAAAAGAAAAGATAATTTTAAACTATAAAGAAATAGAGGAATTTCAAAGAGCAGCGGAAAACATGTATATACCTTATGATAAAGAGCTAAGAATAAGCCCTCAAGATGATTCATTTTTAAAAAAAGCAATGTGGAATATTGAAAGCACACCAAAGGATAAATTTCCTCTGCTTATGCATTATCATCCGCTATATTTATACAGGCATCAAGTTTGTAAACAACCAGATACTGTTCTTTCACATTTTATATTTGAAGATGAAGAAACAGTGGATACTATTATGAATTCATTTTTATATTATGAGAAAATAACTACACATGATTCTTCACTGTCCACATGTATATTTAGCATTGTAGCTTCAAAATTAAAATTATACGATAAAGCTTTTAGTTATTTTGGAGATTCAGCTAAGCTTGATTTATTTGACACTCATCAAAATACTAAGGATGGCATTCATACAGCTAATATGGGCGGAAATTATATGGCTATTGTATATGGCTTTTGTGGTCTTAGGATTAAAGAAAAAGGAATATTTTTTAATCCATGGATTCCAGATAAATGGGAAATGTATAAATTTAAGATACAATTTGAGGAAAGTTTAATTCAAATTGAAGTAAGGAAAGATAAAAGCATTTTTACTCTTTTAAGTGGAAAAGAAAAAAAGATCAATATTTTTAATAAAGAATATATTTTAAATAATAATATTATATGTTTAAAAACTTCTGAATAATTATCAGAAGTTTTTAAACATTTTTTTAGTAAGAAATAATTTACACTAATCTTACAAAAGGCTATAAAAAGTGATATAATAAAAAATAGAATAACAATTATACTTGTATTATATTTACCTAAAAATAGCGGTTAATTAAGAATACTAATAGAATTATGGTGAATAATAAATATAATATATACATTTGTTATATATTATAAATTATTATTTTATAATTGGTTTTTTTTGACAATTATTTGTTAAAGAATTATCACAAATAAAAATTCCTAATATTAAAAAATCTTACTGCACATTGCTTATATATGTATTATAAAGGGGGTGATAATGTGCTAAATTATGTAATAATTGATATGAAACAACATGTAGGTGCACCTTCCAAACCAATAGTAAATTTAGGGGAAAAGGTTAAAAAAGGGCAACTAATAGGAACTTTTGAAGGACTTGGCGCTTATATTCATTCTAGTGTATATGGTGAAGTTATAGAAGTAAATGAAAAATTTATAAAAATAGCTATGGACCATTTTCAACCAGATGAATATGTAAAAATCAAAGATACAAATAATAATTTAGAAGCCATTAAAGAAGCAGGAATAGTTGGCGCAGGTGGAGCTGGATTTCCAACCCATGTAAAATATAATATAGATTTAAAGGGTGGATGCGTAATATTAAATGCAGCCGAATGTGAACCAGTTTTAGCTCACAATATGAAAGTTTTGTTAAATGAACCTGATAAAATTGTCAGAGGAATAAAATATGCTATGGAAATGACTAATGCATCTAATGGCTTTATTGCTATTAAACCAAAGCATAAAAATGAAATGATAGCTATTGCAAAAGTTATTAAAAATGAACCTAACATTTCTATAAAATATTTGCCTGATATTTATCCTGCTGGAGATGAGAGGGTAATTGTTAGAGAAATTTTAAAAAAAGAGTTAATGCCAGGAGCGCTTCCTACTTCTGTAAACGCTTTAATATCTAATGTGGAAACAGTTAAAAGGATTGTAGAGGCAATTGAGGATAGAAAACCAGTAATAACAAAAGATTTCACAATTGGAGGAAGACTTTCTTATGCTCAAAATTCTGCAAAGGTATTTTTAGATGAACCAATTGGAATGCCCATTAAACATTATATAGATCTTTGTGGAGGGTATGTAGAACCCCATGGAGAGATTGTTCTAGGTGGACCATTTACAGGAAAACATGGCAGTGAAGAATCTACTATAACAAAAGTTTTAGGCGGTGTATTTGTTTCTATGCCAGAAGTAAATGATGCTGGAAAATTTGGAATACTAGCGTGCGAATGTGGAGCTATGGAAGATCGGCTTTCTGAAATTGTAACATCAATGGGAGGGCAAGTAGTTGCGCAGGAAAAATGTAAACGTATGAAGGATGTTAATGGCAGATTTAGATGTGAGAAGCCTGGATGCTGTCCAGGTCAAGCAGAATCTGTTTTAAAGCTTAAATCAAAAGGTGCTGAAGCTATAATAACTGGCACCTGCGAGGAGTGAACTAACACCGTTATGGAAGTTGCTCCTAGGTTGGGAGTAAGAGTTTACCATTCCACTGATAATGTGCTTAGGGCCTGTGGCCATAGGTTATACAGAAAAATGAGGTAAAAAAGGAGGAATTTTTATGTCTATTACAGCTGAGACAGCAAAAGAACATGCTAAAGATTTTGCAGTAACATGCTGCAGATTTGAAGCCGGCACTGTAATTGATCCATCAAATTTAGAAGATCCAGCTATTTTTTCTGATTTAGAAGATTCTGGACTTTTAAAAATACCAGAAAACTGTTATAAAATTGGGGAAGTTTTAGGACAAGTGTTGACAAAGACCATAGATGCACTTATACCAATTACTGATGAATATGTAAAAGTTGAACAATCTAAAACAGCTCCATTAAAGGATGAAGCCTTAGAAGAGATTGCTTTAGAAAAACCTATTAAAGAAGAGCCTTTAAATGTACCTTTAAATTGCTCAAACCAAACAATAAAAATCCATATTGGCGAAGGCAAGGATATAAATTTAGAAATACCAATATCTTATAGTGGGATGTATACGCCAATAAATGTCCCTAGTAACGTAGAAGCCCTTAAACCTTTGGCTTCTGCGATAGAAATAACTAATGAAAATAAAAAGGAAGGCTCTGTTAAACTAAGTGCTAAAATAATTAGAAGTCTAAAGAGGAAATATTTTAAAATAGATAAAATTGAATTTGGTGATGAAACTAGAATAGATGGCACTACCTTAATTTTAAGAAATCCTGAGGATTTATGCAAAGAAGCATGTGATACTGAACATCTTGTTACAAATGTTAAACTAGAAATAATAACACCTGATAAATATGGTGAATACAGCGAAACAATAATGGATGTTCAACCTATTGCTACAAAAGAAGATGGAGAAGTTGGTGTTGGATTAACTCGTGTCATTGACGGAGTTGTTTTTGTGCTAACTGGAACTGATGAAAATGGTGTTCAAATTGGAGAATTTGGATCTTCTGAAGGAGAGTTTGATAAAAACATAATGTGGGGAAGACCAGGAGCACCAGATAAGGGAGATATCTTTATTAAAACTGAAGTTACAATTAAAGCAGGAACAAATATGGAAAGGCCTGGGCCACTTGCTGCCCATAAAGCTTCAGATTATATAACAGAAGAAGTAAGAAAGGCATTAAAATTAGCCGATGCTTCTTTAGTTACAAAGGAAGAGGAATTTTATCATACAAGAAGACCTGGAAATAAAAAGATAGTAATTGTAAAAGAGATCATGGGACAAGGCGCTATGCATGATAACTTAATACTTCCAGTTGAGCCTGTAGGAACTTTAGGCGCAAAACCTAATGTTGATTTAGGAAATCTTCCAATTATGCTCTCGCCAACTGAAGTTTTGGATGGTGGTATTCATGCTTTAACCTGTATTGGGCCAGCTTCTAAGGAATGCTCAAGGCATTATTTCAGAGAGCCACTTGTAACTTTTGCTATGAATGATGAAGAAATTGATTTAGTGGGCGTTATTTTTGTAGGTTCTCCACAAATAAATGCAGAAAAATTCTATGTGTCAAAAAGGCTTGGAATGATGGTGGAAGCTATGGATGTTGATGGAGCTATAGTGACTACAGAAGGTTTTGGAAACAATCATATAGATTTTGCTTCACATATTGAGCAAATTGGTCAAAGAGGCGTGAAAGTTGTTGGTGTAAGCTATAGCGCAGTTCAAGGAGCTCTAGTTGTTGGAAATAAATACATGAATTATATGATAGATAATAATAAATCAAAACAAGGCATTGAAAATGAAATATTATGCAATAATACACTTTGTGAAGAAGATGCAGTGCGTGCTCTTTATATGTTAAAAGCAGCTATGGGAGAAGAAGAAGTTGCTCCTGCAGAAAAGAAATGGAATCCAAATGTTAAATTAAATAACATTGAAGCAATTGAAAAAGCTTTAGGGAAGAAGATTGAATTAGTAGAAAATGAACAAGTATTAGAAAAGAGCAAAAAGCGTGCAGAAATTTATGAAAAAGAATAATTAGGTGAAAGTGTTGGAAAGACTTAAGTATATTTCAACTGAAAGAATGTATGAAGGTATTATAACTGAAGTAACAGATGCTTCTGTAACAATAGATTTAAAAGGAAGGCTTGGTCAGTTAAAAATACCTTTAAGGATGTTAATAACAGAATATAGCTTAAAAATTGGTCAAGAGGTTGGCTTTTTAATGACATATCCAGAGGTATTAGAGCCTGTACCAAATGAAAAATATGTTAATAACATTGAAAAAGCTAAAATGAAAATGAAAGGAGAGTAAAATGGATTTAACAATTGTAAAAGGATTACAGTCTGAAATTTATGTTCCAATAACTCCAAATCCTGTTTGGACTGAAGTTACAAAGGAACTAAAAGACATGACTATAGCACTAGTTTCAGCAGCTGGAATTCACTTAAAAAGCGATAAGAGATTTAATTTTGCTGGTGATACTTCCTATAGAATGATTCCAAGTGATGCTAAAACTTCCGATATGATGGTATCACATGGAGGATATGATAATGGAGATGTAAATAAAGATATAAATTGCATGTTTCCAATAGATAGATTGAGAGAACTTGCAGAATTAGGATATATAAAAGAAGTAGCACCTGTGCATTATACTTTTATGGGTGGTGGTGGAAATCAAGAGGTTTTCACAAATGAAACTGGACCTTTAATTGCAAAAAAATTAGTAGAAGAAAATGTTGATGGAGTTGTTATGACTGCAGGGTGAGGGACTTGCCATAGGACTGCCGCGATCGTGCAGAGAGCTATTGAAGAAGCTGGTATACCAACAATAATAATATCAGCACTTCCTCCAGTAACAAGGCAAAATGGTTCACCAAGAGCAGTAGCTCCACTTGTTCCAATGGGAGCAAATGCTGGCGCACCACATGATATAGAAATGCAAACAGCAATATTAAAGGACACTTTAAAATATTTAATTGAAATTGATTCACCAGGTAAAACAGTGCCACTTCCTTATGAATATATAGCAAATATTTAAAACTAGGTGGTTAATATGGATCAAATTTTAAGGCGCCTTATTATAAGATCTTTTCATATTGAAGATGTTAAATTTGGTAAAAAGATGAGCATAAAGAATAATGTTCTTACCATAAATAAAGATGTTGTGGATGATATTTTAAAAGATGAAAAATTAGTTTTAAATATGGAAATAGATATTATAAAGCCTTTTGAAAATGAGGTTAATGTTAACACTATAATGGATATTATACCTATTTCAACTAAGGTTTTAGGTAAATTAGGTAGCGGTATTTCGCATACATTAACTGGTGTTTATGCAATGCTTACAGGCTCAGATGAAGATGGAAGGCAAATGCATGAATTTGGTTCTTCAGAAGGGGTATTAAAAGATCATATTTTTTTCGGGCGTTTAGGAACGCCCGAAAAAGAAGATTTTATTATTCATATAGATGTAAAATTAAAGGGCAATGAAGTATTTGACAGAAATTTTACAAATGCAGCATTTAGAGCTTCAGATAAATATTTGCAAAGCTTAAGAGATAGCTTAAAGACAAATGAAGCTAAAGAGGCATCTGAAATTCATGAGTTTTTTGATAAGGTTAATCCTAATAAAAAGAAAGTTGTTCTTATAAAACAAGTAGCTGGACAAGGTGCTATGTATGATAATATGCTTTTTACTGATGAACCAAGCGGATTTACAGGAGGCATTTCCATAATTAATATGAACAATGTTCCTATTATAATTTCACCTAATGAATATAGAGATGGCGCAATTCGCGCCTTGACTTAGGAGGAATAGTATGGGTATTGGACCATCAACAAAAGAAACATCTTTACATCATTTTAGAGACCCATTAGTAAACGTTTTATCTAATGACACAGATATAGATTTCGTCGGCGTAATTGTAGTTGGTACACCTCAAGACAATAATATGAAACATTTCGTAGGAAATAGGACTGCTCAGTGGCTTGAAGCTATGAGAGTAGACGGAGTTATTATTTCGTCTGATGGTTGGGGTAATAGCGATGTAGATTATGCTAATACAATTGAAGAAATAGGTAAAAGAAATATTCCAGTAGTTGGGCTAAATTTTATTGGAACTGTGGCTCAATTTGTAGTGACAAACAAATACATGGATACAATAATTGACATTAATAAATCAGAGAAAGGTATAGAGACTCAAGTTGTAGGAGAAAACAACATTACAGAAATTGATGCCAAAAAAGCTTTAGCCTTTTTGAAGTTAAAGATGAGAAAAGAGGTTTAAATATGAAAATACAAAGAATGATAAATACTATTGATTCACATACTATGGGCGAGCCAACAAGGATAGTTGTAGGTGGAATTCCTTTTATTAAGGGCAATACAATGGCAGAAAAGAAGCAATATTTAATAGATGAAATGGATTATCTAAGGTGTGCTATTATGCATGAGCCTAGGGGTCATCAAAATATGTTTGGATCGATTATTACACAACCATGCGATATGCAAGCTGATTTTGGAATAATATTCATGGATGGCGGCGGATATTTAAATATGTGCGGGCATGGATCTATTGGTGCTGTTACAGCAGCTATTGAAACAGGAATGGTTAAACCTTGCGAGCCATACACAGACGTAATTATGGATACACCTGCAGGATTAATTGCAGCTAAAGCTAAGGTGAGCGATGAAAAAGTAGAAGAAGTATCTTTTGTGAATGTCCCGGCTTTTTTATATAAGAAGGATGTACTAGTAGATGTACCTGATATTGGACAAGTAAAACTAGATATTTCTTTTGGTGGAAGCTTTTTTGCCATTATACATGCTGACGAATTAGGTATAAAAATAGAACCAAAAAATTCTAATAAAATAGTAGATTTAGGGCTTAAAATAAGAGATACTATAAATAAACAAGTAGAAATTAAACACCCAACATTAAGTCATATTAAAACAGTGGATTTAGTAGAAATTTATGATAGCGCTTCAAATAAAGATGCAAATTATAAAAATGTTGTGGTTTTTGGACAAGGCCAGATAGATAGATCGCCATGTGGTACAGGAACCAGTGCAAAACTTGCAGCTTTGTTTGCTAAAGGTGAAATTAATGAGGGAGAAACATTTATTTACGAAAGTATTTTAGGAACATTATTTAAAGGCAAAATTGTAGGTAAAACAAAAGTAGGTGATTTTGATGCAATAATACCAGAGATATCAGGTTCTGCATATATAACGGGATTTAACACACTTTTAATTGATAATAAAGATCCAGTTAAATATGGTTTTGTTTTATAAAGTTTAAATATCAGTATTCATTAGCTTGCTTATTCATTGATGTAATTTAATAAGTTGTATAAGAATAAGTAAGCTCTTTCCCTAGTATTAATTATATTAAATTATTAAAAATATAATATTTTAGGAGGAATTATAATGAGTGATCAAACTATTATTATTATCTTAGAAATAGCGCTGGTGATATTTGTAATACCATTTGCTATTGTACTGGTTATGGACGTCATAAAACATAAGAATAATTTAGAAAAAAAATCATCAATAGTAGCCGGAATTATAGGTTTTGTTACTGATTTTCTAGATACTTTAGGAATAGGGTCTTTTGCCCCAACTACGGCACTTTTAAGAGCATTTAAACAATGCGATGACTCTGTAATACCTGGTACCCTTAATGTGTCACATGCAATTCCTGTTGCGGTTGAAGCTCTTTTATTCTTTTCTGCTGTTAAAATTGATCCTGTAACTCTTGTAACTATGATTTTAGCTTCTGTTATTGGGGCATGGCTTGGAGCTGGATTTATTTCAAAGTTATCTAAGAAGAATATTCAAATTATCATGGGCGTTGCTCTTTTAATCACAGTAGTGTTTATGCTTTTAAGGATGTTTAATGTTATTCAAGGAACAGGAGATGCCACTGGATTAACTGGAGTAAAATTAATTATAGGTATAGTTGTTAACTTTATCTTAGGTGCTCTTATGACAGCAGGAGTAGGACTTTATGCTCCATGTATGGCACTTGTATTTGTACTTGGAATGTCTCCAGCAGCTGCATTCCCAATAATGATGGGATCTTGTGCATTCCTCATGCAAGTAGCTGGAATAAGATTTGTAAGAGAAGGAAAATATGCAAGAAAAACTTCACTTGTTATAAACATATTAGGATGCTGTGGTGTTGCAGTTGCATTCTTGTTCTTCCAATCATTGTCAATGGATTTGCTTAAATGGTTAGTTATTGTAGTAATTTTATATACAGCAATTACAATGCTTATAGCGTCACAAAAGAAAGAATCTCCTAGAAAAAGCATAAATAATTAAAATTAACAATAACAAAGCAAAGGCGTTTTAAGCAGATTTAAAACGCCTTATTTATATTATAATTTAATCGTTGCCCTCAACCATGCTAGTAAGTTTTTTATCAAAGATAAATAAAATAACTGCACTTATAAATAAAATTATTGGTATTATAGTATATACTTTTATAAAGTCAAAATTTTTAGACCAAGCGTATATATATCCGTAGGATATAGATGCAATAAAAGTTGCAACAATCCAAACGCCCATTAAAGTAGAAAGTATTCTCTTTGGAGCATATTTAGTTACAAATGAATTTCCTAAAGGAGAAAAGAACATTTCACCAAGGCTTAATAAAATTCCAAATAATAAAATCCAAATTAAATTAGCTTTAACAGTATCTGGTTGTCCTACTCCCCTTGTAAGTTCTCCAAATACAAGCATGAAAAATGAAGCACCTAAAAATATAAGTCCAATTCCTAATTTTTTGAACAAGCTCATATCTCCTTTTGGCCTTTGAGATAATTTAAACCAAAGTATTCCAAGAACAGGTCCAAGTGCTATGCACATAAATGCGTTTAATGAATCAAACCAAGCAATAGGTACATGAAATCCTCCAACAGTCCAATTTACAAACTTTTCACCATAATCATAAACTGCAAGGTATGTTAAATACCAAAATATCCAAAATATAACAGAAAATAATGAAATTAAGACAATTGCAAAAACTTTTTTCTTTTCACTTTTTGTTAATGGTTTAGTATCTTCTGCAACTTTATTTTTACTTAAACCTTTATCAGCAATAAAAGGTTTCCTTCCGTGGTCTCCAAGAAATCTCCAACCATAAACAAACCAAGCAGCGCCAATAAAGCATAATATTCCAATACCTATTAAACATATTTTATAGCCTAAAGTTCCATTTCCACCAGGTGCAATTAATAAAACGCCTAATATAGTTGTACTAATAAAAGAACCGATATTTACAAAAGAGTATTGCGTTGAAAATGCTGAATCTAATTGCTCTTTATCTTTAAATAATGTTCCATTTAGTGCAGAAATATTACCTTTAAATAAGCCTGTACCAATAGAAACTAATAAAATCATTACCCAAATAAGTACTAAGGAGTTAGCTTGGGAACCTAATATATAACCTAATCCCATAAGCGCAAGTCCAGCAGGAATAGTATATCTAGCGCCAATAAAACGGTCGCTTATGAATCCCATTAAAACTGGGGCAAGATAAGTAAAAGCTACTAAAAAGGATTGCATAATGCCTGCAGTGCCTTCAGATATATTAAGGCCACCTTTTGCAATTGTATCTGTTATAAAATAATACATTAAAAACTTAGTTGCATAATAAGATGCTCTTTCAAAAGAAAAAGTACTTGAGTTTATATAAAAAGCAAATGGTCTTTTATTTTTAACTTTTTGTTGCATATAAATCTCCTATAAAATTTAATTTTAAATTTCCCTAGTATAAATTTTAAGCCAATTTTGTTCATCACCTGTTAAATGAGGAGCGATTGTATTATAAACCATTTTATGATAATTATTTAAAAATTCCTTTTCATCTTTGTTCATTTCATCTTTGTTTATCCCATCTAAATCAATGGGGGCAAAAGTTATAGTTTCCATATACATAAACTTACCGAAAACATTTTCTTCACCTTTTCTAATAACGAATTCGTTTTCAATTCGTATGCCATGAGAGTTTTCAATATATATTCCTGGCTCATCAGTAATAATCATGCCAGCTTCTAAAGTATGAGTTTCATGTTTTGAAGGTACAATATACCATCTAAAACCGCTAGGAGCTTCGTGTATATTTAAAAGATAACCAACGCCGTGACCTGTACCGCATTTATAATCTAAATTTAAATCCCATATTGGACCACGAGCAAGAACATCTAAATTATAGCCCTTGCATCCATATAAAAATTTTGCTTTAGATAAATTTATCATAGCTCGTACAACAGCTGTAAAATGAGTTTTAAGTTCATCGCTAATTGGACCTAAGACAAAAGTTCTTGTTATATCAGTGGAGCCTTCATAATAGTTTCCACCTGTGTCAGCTAAAAATAAATGCTCCTTATGAAGACTGCAGTTAGTTTCTTTAGTAGAAGAGTAATGCATCATTGCAGCATGTTCTTTATAAGCACAAATTGGTTCAAAACTTGGCCATAAAAAGCCATCTTGTTCTTTTCTAAATTCTTCTAATTTATCTGATGCGCTAATTTCTGTAATCTCTATTTTTCCAATGTTGTTTTTTAACCAATACATGAATTTTGTGCAGGCTATCCCATCTTTTATGTGAGCGTTTTTAATATTTTCTATTTCAATATCATTTTTTATAGCTTTCCATAAAACACATGGGTTATCAGCTTCTACCTTTAGAGATTCACCTGGAATGTTGTTATACAATGCATAATTAATTCTTTCTGGATCAAGTAAAATAACATCGTCTTTGCTGAATTTTTTAACATCTTCATATATGTCGTTGTAAGGTTTAATTTGAATATTATCTTCTTTAAATTTTTCATTTATATCATCGCTTATTTTATCATTATCGATGTATAATTGAACACAATCCATGGTAACAATTACATAGCAAAGTGCTAAAGGTGAAAATTCCACGTCTTTTCCCCTTAAGTTTAATAACCAACAAGAGTCATCTAAGCTAGCAATAATGTGCTTGTTTGTTCCCTTTTCTCTCATAAATTCTCTTAAGCGCTTTAATTTTGAATTAGTGCTTTCACCTGAGTATTTTTCATCAAGAAGGAATGCTGATTCTTTTGATAAGCTTGGTCTATTCTCCCAAATTCTATCAATTAAATCCAGTGAATACTGAATTTTTATATTTTTCTTAGAAAGCTTCTCATTAAAATTTTTGCCTTCGTTTATTGATATTACTCTTCCGTCAAAAGCAAGAGTTCCTCCATCTGGTATTAAAGATTCTAGATATTCTTCTACAGTTAAAATAGAGGAAGTTCCCATTTCAAAAAGTTTAACGTTGCTATCTTTTAGTTCAATCTTAGCTCGTATTAAATACCTTCCATCAGTCCAAAGTGCAGCTTCATTTTTTGTTATAACAGCTATTCCATAAGAACCTGTAAATCCAGTTATAAATTGTCTTGCTTTAAAGTGCTCTCCAACATATTCGCTTTGGTGATAGTCGGCAGATGGAACAATATAAGCATCAATATTTTCATCTTTCATAATTGATTGTAATTTTGTAATTCTCTCTAATACATTCATCAATAAACCTCCTCTTTTTACTTATTAAAACCTTTTCATAAGTTATAAAAAATTCCAACAGGATTATTTTATCACAGTGATTCATTAGATACAATTAATTTTTTTTAATATATTTTTGTAATATAATATATCTTGAATTTATTAAAATTATGTAGAATGTTTAAAATAAAGTATTTGTACTGTTGATAAATTTTATACTAGCCTATATAATAATATTACAATTAAATTTTAGCTAGATTAAAATCTAAAATTTATTATGTGAGGAGAGCTACTTATGAAAGCTGCAGTATGGTATGGCAAAAAAGATATTAGGGTTATGGATGTTGAAGAACCACCAAGTCCTGCTGAGGGATATGTAAAAGTTAAGGTTGAATGGTGTGGAATATGTGGTTCTTGTTTGCATGAATATATAGCTGGCCCAATATTCATTCCTGTGGATAAACCTCATCCTCTAACTTATGATAAAGCACCATTAATATTAGGTCATGAATTTTCCGGAACAGTGGTAGAAATTGGGCCATCAGTTACTAATGTTAAATTAGGTGATAGAGTAGCCCCTGACGCTTGCCAAGTTTGTTGGGAGTGTCCAAGATGTAAGGAAAATAAATATAGTTTATGTGAAAAGTTAGCATTTACAGGGCTAATGACTAATGGCGCTTATGCAGAATATGTTAATGTACCAGCTTATACAATTTATAAAATTCCCGATAGTATGTCTTTTGAAACAGCTGCGCTTATAGAACCTTTGTCAGTAGGGGTTCATGCTGTTAGAAGGTCAGTATCCTTAGGTGATGTTGTAGTAGTTGTAGGTGCAGGAACAATAGGGCTCTGTGCTATTATGGCTGCAAAAGCTTCAGGTGCAAAGGAAGTATATGCTATTGAACTTGCAAAAGCTAGAAAGGAATTTGCACTTAAAGTTGGGGCCAGTGATGTATTTGATCCTTCAATAATAGATGTTGGAGCTAAAATTAAAGAGATAACTAATGGTGGAGCAGATGTTGCCATTGAATGTGTTGGAAGCGATAAAAGTGTGCCTGTAGCGATATCTACAGTTCGTTCAGCAGGAAAAGTAGTAGTCTGCGGTATTTTTGAAAAAGAAACAAGTATTAACTTTAACACTTTATCATTTACAGAAATAGAAGTAATGGGCTCTTTAGCTTATTATAATGACTTTGATACTGCTATAAAATTAGTTGCTGATGGTAGAATTAATGTAGATAGTTTAATCACAGGAAGAATACATATTGATGATATTGTAGAAAAAGGATTTGAAGAGTTAATTAATAACAAAGAAGAAAACGTTAAGATAATAGTTAAACCTTATTAGGATGCGTAGGTGCAGTATAAAAACTGCGCCTATATTAAATTTTAGAAATAATTAATTTAAGATTTTATCTCAATACTTGAGAAAAAATATTTTATATTGTATCATATAATTATCAAAATAATAGATAGATAATATTGCTAAAAACTTGGAGGCAGCTAAGTTGGAAAATGACATTTTAAAGCAAAACTGGATAAAGTTTATTACTACAGGTATTGTTGATGATAGCGTTAATAGTATAATAAGTAAGTCTTGGAAAAAGTGTAAAGCTTATGGAGTAGATCCATATGGAGGAACAGGCAAAATAGCTAATGAAAATGTATTCAAAAGTATTTTAGCTGAAAACGAGTCCTTGATTAAAATAGCAAAACCAATTATGCAAAGCGTCTATGAAATCGTTAAACGCTCTCACTTTCTTTTAGTTTTAACAGATAGTGTAGGGTATGTATTAGATACTCTTGGTGATGATGAAGTTCAAAATATGTCAAAGGATCTTAGATTTCAATTAGGAGCCTTGTGGAGTGATCAAGAAGTTGGTAGCAATGCTATTGGCGTGGCATTAGATTATGATACTGCTGTGCAAATGGCTGGAGCAGAGCATTATTGTGAGTCTCATCATAATTGGACATGTTCTGCAGCACCTATTCATGGCATAAATGGTGAGGTTATAGGGTGCATAGACATGTCAGGGCATTATTCAAAAGCCCATGCCCACACATTAGGACTTGTAGTTGCTGCTGCTTTTAGTATAGAGACTCAATTAGCTAGTTTACATAGTGAACAATTGATGAAAGCAGCATTGGATGGAATCCCTAATAGTGTTATTTTACTAAATGAAAATTTAAAAACTATTTGGTTAAATAAAGAAGCAAATAATACTTTTGGTTTAGATATTGCAAAGCTTCAGGGGATTAATTTTTGCAATTTAATGCCAGATGTAGATTGGGTGCAAATCCAAAGGCATAATAAAGGAAGCAAGTATTATACAAATGATACTAAACTACAAATAAACAATGATACATTTTATTGCAGTGCATCTATTTCTCCTACTTTAGATTCTGGAAATAAAACCTTTACAGTAATATTAAAAAATCAGGAACATCTAATTGAATCTGCTAATAAAGTTACAGGTAACTGTGGAAAATATACCTTTGACAGTATTTATACACAAGATGCTGGTATGAAGAGGATTATATGCCTTGCACAAAAATTTTCCCGTTATGATGGGCATGTGCTAATTGAAGGAGAAAGTGGAACAGGCAAAGAGCTATTTGCCCAAGCTATTCATAATGGCAGCAGCCGAGCTAATGGACCTTTTGTTGCCGTAAGCTGTCCATCGCTACCTAGGGATTTTATTGAAAGCGAACTTTTTGGTTATGAAAAAGGTGCATTTACAGGAGCACTAAAGGAAGGAAATCCTGGAAAATTTGAGTTAGCTAATGATGGAACATTGTTTTTAGATGAAATTGGTGAGATGCCTTTAGAATTTCAAGCAAAACTTCTAAGAACTGTGGAAACTTTACAAATTCAGAGATTAGGTGGAAAACAAGATAAAAAATTAAACGTGAGAATTATTGCAGCAACCAATAGAAATTTAAGATTAGATGCAGAATATGGGCGTTTTCGAAAAGACTTATACTATAGGCTAAATGTTCTTAAGCTTGATATTCCTCCAT
>JAVBPD010000002.1:0-68372 GCA_031549885.1 Clostridiaceae bacterium | reverse complement strand
GCTAGCTCTTTTTAATAAAATTTTCTCTTCATTTTTTCTTCTTCTTTCTTGTTCTTCTAAAGAAAGAGGAGGGAGTTTAAATTCTTCAACTCTAACCTTTTTAGGGTCATTTTTAATTCGAGCAGTTGGAAGCAGGTCATCACCATCAGTAAATTCAAGACCTATAGATTTTAAAGACTTAAAGAAATCTTTCATTTATATACCTCAAATTAATTGTTTTAATATATTATATTTTATTTTTAAAAATAAATTAATATGCTACAAAAATAAAAAAAGATTCTTACCTAATATAAGTAAGAACCTGTTTATATTTTATAGTCCAAAAACTTCTTTAGCTTCATTCATTCTTTCAATTATCTTAACTGAAAATGGGCAATTTTCCTCACAGCTTCCACAAGCTATACAATCGCTAGCATGGTTTTCCATATCTAAATAGTGATTACGGACAGTTTCAGGCACAGAGTCTTGAAGTTTAGATAAATCTAAAAATTTATTAACTAAAGCTATATCAATTTTTGAGGGGCAAGGCAAACAATGATTGCAATACATGCACCTACCTCTCATAGAAAATTTAGATGTTGTGCTTAAGATTTCTGAATAATCCTTTTCTTTATCAGAAGCTTTTTCAAATTTAAGGGCTTCTTCTATTTCGCTTGAATTTGCACAGCCAATTAAAACGCTTGCTACAGCAGGTCTGTTCAGGGCATAATTTATGCACTGAGTTTCAGTTAATGCTATTTTAAAAGGAGAGGTTTCTTTTTTAAGCAAGGTTCCAGCGGCTAAAGTTTTCATAACAGTAATAGCAACGTTCATAGCTTCGCAAGTTTTATATAACTCTTCTCTTGCATTATTCATGCCTTTAAGGTTTTCATTTTCAAAAACCTTTGATGTAAACATATCCATAATATCAGTATGTTCAGGTAAAATATCATATGCAGGATTTATGCTAAACATTAAAACATCAATTAAACCTGTGTCTACAGCCATTTTTGCAACTATAGGATTATGAGAGCTAATTCCTATGGCTTTTATAATGCCCTTTTCCTTTAAAATTTTAGCATACTCAATTAGTTCACCATTAAAAACTTTTTTAAAATCGTCAGCAGTGTCAACATAGTGTATCATGCCTATGTCGATATAATTAGTTTTTAGTCTAAATAATAAATCCTCAAAAAAATACCTGCATTCATCAAAATTACGGCTTTTGCAATACTGGCCATCTTGCCAAATAGATCCTATATGACCTTGAATTATAACTTTGTCTCTCCTATTTTCTAAAGCTATACCTATATTGCTTCTTACGTCAGGTTCTGACATAAATACATCAAAAATATTTATATCGTGATCAATGGCAAAATCAACAACAGATTTAACAACATCAAAACTCTTTCCTTGCAAGTGTTCACAGCCAATACCAATTTCACTAACCTTTAAATTTGCTCTTTTTAAATCTCTAAAAACCATATTCAGCCTCCAAAAAATATTAAAAATCTAATAATTAAATTATACATTTAATTTGCCATGAATAAAATTACTAAATAAAACAAATGATAATGTTAAATGAAAATTAAACCTAAAACTTTTTATTTATTTACATTCATATAAATATATATTATAATTTCTTCAATGTTAATATTGTACAAGTTTAAATGTTTGTAATGCAAATACAAAAATTGAAAATTGTTTTAATTTTTATAGGAGGTAGTTGAATGAAAAAAAGTAAATTAATGCTAACATTGTTTTTATCTGGATCGCTTATTGCATCAAGCTTAGCTGGTTGTAGTGGTGGCGGTGGAGGTACAGGTGGTGATACCACTGCAGCGTCAACAGATTCAGGTAATACAACAACAGCACAAACTGAAAATACAACAGCAGCAGCACCAACAGCAGGTACCGACGGTGTTAATTTGCTCCTTTCTGCAGAACCAAAGACTTTAGATGCATCAAAAGCAACAGACCTTTATTCTTCACAAATACTAAGCAATGTTATGGTCACACTTACAAAACCAGTTTATGAATCAGAATCTGCAACTGCAGAGGTTGCAAAAGAGGATGGGGCAGAGAAAATAGACGTTTCTGAAGATGGACTTGTTTGGACATTCCATCTAAGACAGAACATAAAGTGGTCAGATGGACAGCCTGTTAAAGCCCAAGACTATGTTTATTCTATTCAAAGAACTCTTGATCCAAACACTGCCTCCCAATATGCATATCTTCTTTATCCAGTAAAGGGAGCTCAAGAAATGTTTGAAGCAAAGCTTCCTTTAGAAGAAGCTAAACAAAATCTTGGAGTAGTTGCAAAAGATGATAATACTCTTGAAATTACATTAAAAGCACCTTGTGCTTATTATAAACAAACAACATATTTTAAGGTTTACGCACCTATGAGACAAGATTTTATTGAAAAGTGCGGAGAAACTTATGGGGCAGATGCTGATAAATTATTATATTGTGGCCCTTACAGCATAGCTGAATGGAAACATAAAGACACAGTAACCCTTCAAAAGAACCCTGAGTATTGGGATGCTGCAAGTTATCCACTTGAAAAAATAAACTTTAGAATAATTGAAGATACAGATACCTCTTATTCAGAGCTTGAAGCAGGTGGTATAGCTCAAATGAACTATATTAGATCACCTGAGTGGGATGCTAAATTTAAAGAAAGAACTGACATGACAAATCTTAAAGCAGAGGAACCTTCAAATACCTATTTATTATTTAACGAAGATGCTAGATATAATTCTGTAATGAAAAATCTTAAATTAAGGCAAGCAGTTTCTGCAGCTTTAAATAGAGAAGAAGCTTGTCAAGAATTATATGGTGGTATTGCTGCAAGTCCTGCATATGACTGGGTTGGTACAGTATTTAACTTAGAACCAAATCTTAATTATAGACAAATAGCTGGAGAGAGCCCAATTAAAAAATTGCAAGCTCAAGTTACTGATCCAAAAGCTACTTTAATTGAAGGTATGAAAGAATTAGGACTTGGAGAAGATCCAAGCGCACTTGAACTTAAATATTATCAATCTTCAGCATCAAAAGCTTTTGCTGAATATTTCCAAGCACAGCTCCAAGAAGCTTTAGGTTGTAAAATAACATTAGATTTATCAGAATGGGCACAATATCAAGAAAAAGTTAACAGATATGAGCACGATATAGCAGCTCAAAGCTGGTCTGCTGACTATAACGATCCAATGACCATGTTTGATATGTTCCTAGCAAATACAGAGCAATCTGGTACAGGAATGGCTAATGCTAAATTTGATGAATTAGTTCAAAAAGCAGGATCACTTCCAGCAGAGCAAAATGAGGAAAGAATTAAATTATTTGCTGAAGCTGAAAATATTTTATTAGTTGATGAATGTGCAGTTGCACCTTGGGCACATAGAACTAAAAATGCTTATTATTATAATTATTTAAAGGGATATAAACCTCACACATTTGGTTCATTTAACTTAATGGGACTTTCAGCAGAATAAGTCTAAAAGTAAATTTTTCAATTAAGCAAAATGTCATAAACAATTGGAAATAGTTGTTTATGACTAAATTTTTATAAAATTATTTTTTGAAAAGGTAAATAATTTTAATATTAGAGTTAAATATAAAGGATTTATTGTATAAGATTATCAATTTGTTTACATTTAAAAAAAAATATATTATAATTTTAATAAAATAGAGTATTTTTATAAATTTTATTGTTTTTATTGTGAAATCATGCATTTTGTTTTTTTATATTATTTTAGGAGGTTATTAAATGAAAAAAAGCAAATTATTCATGACTTTGTTTTTAGCTGGAAGCTTAATGTCAACTAGCTTAACAGGTTGTGGGAATGGTACAGCAAATAATGGAGATACTACAGCAGCACCTGCAGGTTCTGACACTACAGCACAAGCTTCAGGAGACACAACAGCAGCATCAGACACAACTGCAGAGGCAAAAACTGGCGGGCAAACAGCAAATCTACTTATGGATGCAGAACCAGGATCTTTAGATGCTTCAAAATCCACAGATTTATACTGCTCTATGGTATTGCAAAATACAATGGTAGCTTTAACAAAACCAGTTTTTGAAAATGGAGTTGAAGTACCAAGAGAAGATGGAGCAGAGAAAATCGAAGTTTCAGAAGATGGACTTGTTTGGACATTCCATTTAAGAGACATGAAATGGGCAGATGGCGAGCCTTTAAAAGCACAAGATTATGTTTATGGATTAATGAGAACTCTTGATCCAAATACTGCATCTCAATATGCTTTTCTTTTAGACCCAATTAAAGGAGCACATGAATACAATACAGCGGATCCTGGAGATGCTGCGGCATTTGAAGAAGCTAAGAAAAATGTTGCAATAGTGGCTAAAGACGACAAGACATTAGAAATAACATTAAAAGGACCATGCGCTTACTTTAAACAAACTACTTACTTTAAAATTTTCATGCCACAAAGACAAGATTTTGTTGAGAAACAAGGCACTACTTATGGAGCAGATGCAGATAAGCTTTTATGCTGTGGTCCATATATTTTAAAAGAGTGGAAGCATAATGACACAATGGTTCTTGAAAAAAATAATGACTATTGGGATGCTGCAAGTTATCCACTTGAAACAGTAAATTTAAGAATAATAAAAGATACTGAAACAGCATATGCAGAATTTGAAGCAGGAAACGTTGATGCAATTGGTGGAGTAAGTAAGCCTGAATGGTATGATAAATTTAAAGATAGAGATGATTTAACAAATATTAAAAAGGCAAGAGCCGATGTTGTTTATATGGGATTTAATGAATCTGCTGAGCATAACAGCATTATGAAAAATTTAAAATTAAGGCAGGCAGTTTCTGCAGCTTTAAATAGAGAAGAAGCAGTACAAGAACTTTATGGTGGACTTACTGGAACACCTGCTTATGATTGGTGCCATGATGCATTTAACCTAGAACCAAATCTTAACTATAGAACTGTTGCAGGAACACCACCAATTAAGACTCTTCAAGAAAAAGTTCCTGATCCAAAGGCTCATTTAATTGAAGGTATGAAAGAACTTGGTTTAGGAGAAGATCCAAGTCAACTTGAAATAAAGGTATATACTTCTTCCGGAAATAACGCATTCCCAGAATACTTCCAAGCAAATTTGCAAGAAGTATTAGGATGTAAAATTGCTCTTGATATTTCAGACTGGGCACAGTTTTTAACAAAGAGAGACAATTATGAGCATGATGTATCAATGCAAGCATGGAGCGCAGACTATAATGATCCTATGACCATGTTTGATTTATTTAAAACTGGCACAGGTCAATCTGGAACTGGTATGGCAAATGCACAGTATGACGACTTAGTAAATCAAGCAGGAGCTCTTCCAGCTGAAAAGAATGAAGAGAGAATTAAATTATTCTCCCAAGCTGAAAACATTTTATTAATTGATGAATGTGCAGTTTCACCATGGGCACACAGACAAAGAAATGGATTTAGATACAATTATTTAGAAAATTATGAACCATCAATATTTGGTGCCTTAAATTTAAGAGGACTTTCAATAAAAGGTAAATAGATAACTATTTGTATAAATCTTCTTAAAGGTAATAGTTTTATTGTATGCAGCAAGGATTTATCCTTGCTGCAATGTTTAATGATGAATAAAGGAGGAAATCTATGCTCATTTACTCCCTAAAAAGAATAGGGTTTATTTTATTAACATTATTTATAATAATAACCATAACTTTTTTCATGATGCATGCTATTCCGGGGGATCCGCTTGCAGCAGATGCAAACAAACTTCCCAAAAGCGTTAGAGAAAATTTTTATAAAAAATATGGTCTTGACAAACCTGTTACTACTCAATATGTGGTATTTTTAGGAAACTTATTAAAGGGAAATATCGGGGAATCTTTAAAGCAACCTGGTAGAACAGTTATTGATAAATTAAAATCTGGTCTTCCTTCTTCTATGCAGATAGGTTGGCAAGCTATAGGAATTGGTGTAATTATTGGATGTACTCTTGGAGTTTTAGCAGCTCTTAATAGAGGAAAGACGTTGGATAGATCTGTAATGATAATTGCCCTTGTTGGAATATCTACTCCGGCTTTTGTAATGGCGTTTTTATTGCAATTTGTATTTGCCGTTACACTGAAATGGTTCCCAATATCAGGATTTAGAGGTTTTGAATTTAGCATACTCCCTACTTTAGCTTTTAGTTTTAGTTCCATTGCTTCTTATTCAAGATATATGAGGGCATCAAGCCTTGAGGTTATTGGTCAGGATTACATGTTAACAGCTAAGGCGAAGGGTATTTCTAGCTTCGCAGTTACAGTTAAGCACCTTTTAAGAAATGCAATATTGCCTGTTATAACATATCTACCAGTTCAATTCTTAGGTGTTATTTTTGGATCACTTACAATTGAAAGAGTATTTAATATTCCTGGGCTTGGAGGAGAATATGTTTCTGCTATAACTGCACAAGATTATCCATTAATACTTGGATTTAATATAGTAATATCCTTGCTTTACCTTGTTTCTCTTTTACTTGTAGATATACTTTATGGTATTGTTGATCCAAGGATCAGAGTATCTAAAAAAGCATAGTTAGGAGGTTAATACTTTGGACATTAAAAGAGAAGATTTTAAAGTAGTAGGCATTAATACGAAAGGCGCTGATGCAATAGTAAGACCTAATATGTCTTTTGCTCAAGATGCTTGGAGAAGATTTAAAAAAAATAAAGTTGCAGTTGTTTCGGCAATAATACTTTTAATTATAGTTTTGCTTTCAATATTTGCTCCTATATTTAATCCACATGATTTTGCTGGAAAAAATATTCCTATTAAGAATAAATTTTATTTGCCAGGGTATTTGTTTGGAACAGACATAATGGGAAGAGACCTTTGGCTTAGAGTTTGGCTTGGAGGAAGGGTTTCCTTAACCATTGGTGTAGTTGGTGCCTTTTTTATCATAGTAGTAGGTACAATATATGGCGGTATTTCTGGATATTTAGGCGGTGCAGTAGATATAGTAATGATGAGAATAGCTGAAGTAATATCATCTATACCATATATGTTAATCGTTATAATGGTTTCTTTGATATTAAGAAGAGGTATTGTAGCTATAATCATAGCAGTAAGCGTATCTGGATGGGTAAGCACAGCTCGTTTAGTAAGAGGACAAATATTACAGCTTAAAGAGCAAGACTATGTACTTGCAGCAAGAGCTTTAGGCGCTCCTCCAATGAGAATAATATTTAAACACTTAATACCAAACGTTGTAAGCATATTGATAGTATCAGCTACCCTTGAAATCCCTGGACTTATTTTTGCAGAAGCTTTCTTGGGTTTCGTTGGAATAGGAGTTCCACCACCAAATCCTAGCTGGGGAACGCTTCTTGCAGATGCTCAAAAGCAATTGCAATTTTACCCTTATCAATTATTTTATCCAGCTCTTGCACTTGCGTTGACAATGCTTTCATTTAACTTAATGGGTGATGGTTTAAGAGATGCTCTTGATCCAAAGCTTAGACAATAGGAGGATACTATGAGAGATTTAAAAGAAAAATCACAAGAAAAGGTTTTAGAAGTAAGAAATTTAAGAGTATCCTTTCACACTTATGCTGGTGAAGTGCAAGCGGTAAGAGGAGTAGATTTTGATCTTTATAAAGGTGAAACTTTAGCTATTGTTGGTGAATCTGGATGTGGGAAAACCATTACTTCAAAATCCATTATGAGACTTATTTCAATGCCGCCAGGGGAGATTAAGAAAGATTCTCAAATAATGTTTATGGGAAAAAATCTTGCAACAATTCCTGATAAAGATATGGTAGATATAAGAGGAAGCCAGATTGGAATGATATTTCAAGACCCAATGACATCTTTAAACCCAACTATGAAAATTGGAACTCAAATTACTGAAGGAATTTTAGCTCATAAAAAGATTTCAAAGGAAGAAGCAAAAAAAGAAGCTATAAATCTTATGAAGCTAGTTCAGATACCTTCACCAGAATCAAGGCTTGATCAATATCCTCATCAATTTTCAGGAGGTATGAGGCAGAGAATTATGATAGCTATAGCTCTGGCTTGCGACCCTGAAATTTTAATTGCTGATGAACCTACAACCGCACTAGACGTTACGATACAAGCTCAGATATTGGAATTAATAGAAGATTTGCAGAAGAAATTGGGAACATCTGTAATAATGATTACTCATGATCTTGGTGTAGTTGCAAGCATGGCTCATAGGATTCAAGTTATGTATGCAGGAATGATTATAGAGCGAGGGACCATAGAAGAAATTTTTGCAAATCCACAACATCCTTATACTTGGGCACTTTTGCAATCAGTTCCTAGAGTTGAAACAGAAAATAAAGCTCATCTTTATTCAATACAAGGAACGCCTCCTGATTTATTAAGCCCTCCAAAGGGATGTCCTTTTGCTTCAAGATGCGAATATTGCATGAAGATATGCAAGGATAATATGCCCGATGTAACAAGGTTTAGTGAAACTCATGAAGTAAGTTGCTGGTTAAAACATGAATATGCACCAAAAGTTTCAAAACCTGCATCTTTAGGAGGTGCAAATTAATGGCAGACAATAAAAAAGATAAAAGTAAATATATACAGGTTAAAAATTTAAAAAAATATTTTAATGTTGGAAAAAATCAAATACTCAAAGCTGTAGATGATGTTTCATTTGACATTGGAGAAGGAGAAACAGTAGGTCTTGTTGGAGAATCAGGATGTGGAAAAACTACATGTGGAAGAACCATTATGAGGCTTTACGATGCTACAGGCGGAGAAGTTTTGTTTAATAATATAGACATTCATAAGCTTTCTGGTGAACAGAGAAAAGCTTTTACAAAAGAAGCTCAGATAATTTTCCAGGATCCTTATGCATCCCTTAACCCAAGAATGACTGTAGGGGAAATTGTAGCTGAAGGCATAGACATTCACAACATATACACTGGTGAAAAAAGGCAATCAAGAATTTATGAGGTGCTTGAATTAGTTGGACTTAATAAAGAGCATGCTTCACGTTTTCCACATGAGTTTTCTGGTGGGCAAAGACAGAGGATTGGAATAGCTAGAGCTCTTGCTGTTGAACCAAAATTCATAGTTTGCGATGAACCTATATCAGCCCTTGACGTTTCCATTCAAGCGCAAGTAGTAAATTTACTAATAAAACTTCAAAAAGAATTGGGATTAACTTATTTATTTATAGCTCATGATTTATCAATGGTTAAGCATATTTCTGATAGGGTTGGAGTTATGTACCTTGGATGCATGATGGAACTTGCGCCAAGTAGCGTTTTATATAATGAACCGCTTCATCCATACACTCAGGCGCTATTATCCGCTATACCAGTACCTGATCCAGAAATTGAAAAAACTAGAGTAAGAATTAAATTGCAAGGAGAGGTTCCAAGTCCTATAAATCCACAACCTGGTTGCAGATTTGTTAAAAGATGTAGGTTTGCAAAACCAGAATGCTCTGATGTGACACCAAAGCTTAGAGAAATAAAACCTGGACATTTCTGCTCTTGCCTTTTAGTTAAATAAATAATTTATATTAATTAAGTCATTGTAAAATTGATAAAATAATTTTACAATGGCTTTTTTAAATAAAATAAAAAATTTGACAAAAATATTAACAATCTTTAAAAAAAGTATTAAATAATTATTAATTATATAGGGAATATATGTTAAAAAAATAATTGATGCTTAAAAAAATAAATGCGTCATATGAATGCTTTATATGGTTTTATTAACTTAATTAATCGCTTATAATCTTTTTTTAAAATAATAACTAATGTTTAAATTTATATTTAATTTCATAAAATATAATCAGTAAATTTTAATTTGATTAAATTATTCACCATTCTTTTATAACAAAGGAGAAAAATATGGTTAACAATAAAAATGGGTTAAAGAGATTTGTTATAAAGGTTTTTGTTTTTACTATGATAATTGGAATTTTACTTAATCATAGAATAAATAAAGTTTCAGCAGTAGTAGATTCAAGCCATAATTTTGATGATTCTATATTTGATTCAGTTGGTAGATATGAATTTAATATTTTTGGTAACTCAAATACTTATGGAGTAGATCATTATACACTATACGAAGTTCCTAAAGAAAGCGCTATAAATATAGGTAACAAAGGAATAATTAATGCAAGTGAAGCTATTTATACCAAAGGACCTGGAGGCGTTAAACAGGCATTTTTAATTTATTCCTCATCTGACTTTCACGATAGAAGTATAGAACAAGCTGGGATTTTAGATTCTGATATTAGAACTATTTCAAATGATGGAAAAATAGATTTATTAAATTACCCCATGACTTTAATTTCTCCAAGTGGAGAAGAATTAAAAGCATTTCCAGAGTACTTATCAAATCCATCTGAAAACCCGTCTGAGGTTACAGCCATTGTAGATGTAACAGATTTTATAAAGAGAAATGGCAATGGAGTTTATATAGGAAAAGATATAAGCTTTATAAACGCAGATGAATCAGATCCAATAGCTTCTTGGGAAGTTATAGTAATAGAAGAAAGCTCAAATTTGCCATTTAGAAAGACGGTGGTAAATGCTGGTGCCAGTATAGTTACGGCAGATTCATCAAAAAGTTTAACAGTTTATCAACCGGGACTTCAAACTAAATCTACTGGAAATATAACTGGGCAAATCTTAGTTACAGGAGATGGCGGAAATGATATATCCATATTTGGTAAGGACTATGGCACTTTAATTCAATATTCAAATAACTCTAAAATAAATAGTGATAATGTTTTTGATTCATATCACAAAGAAGACGACTTTTTTAAAGGAATGATGACGGAAAATGGAATTTTAATTTCTGATATTAATCCTAATTGGACAACATATTCAGGAGATAGCAATAAGGATATTTTTTTGAAAAATTTAAGCAGCCCACTTTTAAAAAATAATGTGGATAAATTCGAGTTTAATATAAATACTGAGAAAGATGTACAGCATGTTAATTTAATTGCTTTGACGGTGGATATTGAATATCCAATTATAAATATGAATATAACAAACAATGCATCAGTAAATAAATATGCTGGAAATACTGTTAATAACATAGTAAGTATAACAACTGACTTGCAAAATAAATCAGGCTTATGGGATTCAAAGTTAACATTATCATTACCAGCAGGAACTAATCTTGTTGAGAACTCAGTTGAGGTAGATGGTATAAAACTTTCTTCTTTAAGTTTTAGCTATAATAGCCAAACTGGAGTATTAATAATTCCCGTAGGAACTGGATCTGATCATAAATTTTTAGGACCAAATCAAACTTCTATTGTAAAGTTTGATACTATAACAAATTCTGCGGAGCAAGTTATATTAAATGCTAATCTAGATGGGAATTACATGGGCGTTGATGGAACAAAAGAAAATGTAGCTTTAGATGATATTGCAAAGTCTAGCATTACTTATAATGTTGAGCAAAAAAAATGCACTATAACTGAAAAATATCAAACATTTGATGGAACAATTGCACAAGTGGATACGAGCATAATCATAAATGCAGGAGATAATTATTCAAAACAAGTTCCAAATATACCTAATTACACTCCCGTTGACGTTAAAATAGATGGTATTTTACAAGGGACTACAACAGCAAATATTAATAATTTAGATGGAGACCATGAAATTATATTTGTATATGCACCAATTCAAAACACTACAAATAGTACAACCCCAAATACAACAGCCTCAAATACAACAGCACCAAATACAACAGCAGCAAACACCACAGCACCAAATACAACAGCACCAAATACAACAGAGCCAAACACAACAGCACCAAATACAACAGCGCCAAATACAACAGCGCCAAACACAACAGCCTCAAATACAACAGCGCCAAACACAACAGCACCAAACACAACAGCACCAAATACAACAGAGCCAAACACCACAGCACCAAATACAACAGCGCTAAACACAACAGCGCCAAACACCACAGCACCAAACACAACAGCGCCAAACACCACAGCACCAAACACAACAGCGCCAAACACCACAGCACCAAACACAACAGCGCCAAATATCACAGAGCCAAATACAACAGCGCCAAATACAACAGCGTCAAATACAACAGCACCAAACACAACAGCGCCAAATATCACAGAGCCAAATACAACAGCGCCAAATACCACAGAGCCAAATACAACAGCGCTAAACACAACAGCGCCAAATACCACAGCCACAAATACAACAGCGCTAAACACAACAGCGCCAAACACCACAGCACCAAACACCACAGTTCCAAATACAACAGCGCCAAATACAACAGTTCCAAATACAACAGCACCAAACACAACAGCACCAAATACAACAGCACCAAATACAACAGCGCCAAATACAACAGCACCAAACACAACAGCACCAAATACAACAGCGCCAAATACCACAATTCCAAATACAACAGCGCCAAACACAACAGAGCCAAATACAACAGCGCCAAACACCACAGCACCAAACACCACCGCCCTAAACACAACATCCCTAAATACCACAGCTCCAAATACATCGAACACCACAGCCCTAAATACCACAAATACGACGACCCAAAATACAACAGCAAATACACAAAAACCAACACCTAGTATAAATCCATTAAACCCAGGTGATACAACTATAAGTGGTAAAGGAACTAAGGGAGATACTATAAATGTAACATTACCTAATGGAACAGTTTTACCTAATATAGAAGTAGACGACAATGGAAACTGGACTACAAATATTCCTACACCATTAAACCCTGGAGACGAAATAATTGCCACTGAAGAAACACCAAATGGAACAATTTCAGATCCAGTAAAAGAAAAGGTACCAGATTTACCAAAGGCGCCAATTATAAATGGACCTATAAATAAAACTGATACTACAATAACAGGAAAAGGAGAACCTGGAAAAGATGTTGTTGTAACATTCCCTAATGGTTCTACTGTTAAGGCTCCAATAGATGATAATGGCAATTGGTCTGTACAAGTTCCTCAAGGAACCACATTAACTCCAGGAGATGAAGTGAAAGCGCATGAAGAAGATAAAAATGGAAATAAAAGTCCTGAAGCCAAAGCATCAGTGGTTGATACAAATACTACAAACACCACAAATGCTACTAATACTTCAAATACAACTAGTAAAACGAGTAACACTACTAAAGCAAATACAACATCAAACACAACAAGGAACACCACATCTAATAATAGTACAGGAAATACTACCAATAATACAGTTAAGGTGGATAAACCTATCATAAATACTATTTTACCTGGAGATAAACAAATAAGCGGTAAAGGAATACTAGGAGATAAGATCGATTTAACCCTTCCTGATGGAACGAAAATAAAAGATATACCTGTTGATTCAGATGGAGATTGGAAAACAAATATAAATACAAATCTAAAACCTGATGATGAGGTTATAGCGGTACAAAAGGATCCGAATGGAAATATTAGCGATCCAGCTTACAAAACAGTAGAACCTTTACCTACTGCACCTATAATAAATGGGCCTATTAAACAAACAGATATAAAAATATTTGGTAAAGGAGAACCAGGAAAGTATATTATAGTAACATTTCCTAATGGATCAACACAGAAGACAACAGTGGATGAAAATGGAAATTGGAATGTTCAAGTTCCAACTGGAACAAATTTAAAAAAAGGAGATGTTATAAAAGCTTATGCTGAGGATAAAAATAGCAATAAAAGTCCAGAGGATTCAAAGAAAGTAATAGATTCTACAAAACCTAATCCTAGCATAGATCCAATAAAACCAGGAACTACAACTATAAGTGGTAAAGGAACTAAAGGAGATACTATAAATGTGACATTGCCTAATGGTAGCAAAAAAGAAACTAAAGTTGATGAAAATGGCAATTGGTCTATTAATGCAGATAATCCATTAAACCCAGGAGATGAAGTAAAAGCTGTAGAGACAAATCCAAATGGAATTCCAAGCGATGAAATATCGAAAATTGTGCCACCTTTGCCACAGCCACCAACGATAGATAGGCCAGTTTTACCAAGCGACGCCAAGATAACAGGACGTGGAGAACCTGGGAAAAAGGTGGTAATAACTTTCCCTGATGGAACAATAGTTAAAGCTCCTATTGGACAAAATGGGAAATGGGAATCTCCTATACCAGATGGAGTTAATTTAAAACCTTATGATAACATTAACGCTTATACAGAAGATGAAAATGGAGATAAAAGCACTTCAATAAACGTTAAAGTAACAGATGAGGAAAAACCATCTCCAATTATCCATGAAATAACTCCTGGAGATAGGTTTATTATAGGCAGAGGAAAGGTAGATGACACAATTGACATTACACTGCCAGATGGGTCAGTGATAAAAGATATAAAAGTAGATAGCGAAGGAAAATGGAAAGGTGAAGTGCCAAGCGATGTAGATTTAAAACCTGCTGATATAGTAACAGCTGTTGAAAAAACGCCAAATGGAAGCATTAGCAATCCTGAAACACAAATTGTAGGGCAATATCCAAGTGCTCCAATTATAAATGGGCCTATTAGTCCTGATGATATAAAAATTAAAGGTCAAGGTGAACCTAATAAGACTATAGTTGTAACATTTCCAAATGGAACTACTCAAAAAGCTCCAATAGGAGTCGATGGAAAATGGGAAGTACCTGTTCCTCAAGGAACAATATTAAGGCCAAATGATGTAATTAGAGCATATGTTGAAGATAAAAATAAAAATGCAAGCCTTGAGGCATACAGAAAGGTTATAGATACAACTAAGCCAACGCCAATAGTAGATCAATTAACCCCTGGAGACAAATTTATAACAGGAAAAGGTACACCTTTAAATACTATTGAGGTAACATTCCCTGATGGAACTAGAATAAATACAATAGTAGATGAAAATGGATATTGGGCTATTAATGTTCCTGATAAGAATACTTTAAAACCTGGAGATAGGATATCAGCAATAGAAACAACACCTGATGGAATTACAAGCGACATTGTTGTTAAAGCAGTATCTGCATTTCCTATACAGCCAATTATAAATGGACCTATTAAAGAAGGAGATAGGACAATTTATGGAAAAGGTGAGCCAGGTAGAAAAGTTGTTGTAACATTTCCTGATGGAACTCAAGCTACTAATATTATAGACGCAGATGGAAAATGGCAAGTAGATGTTCCTAGCAATGTAAATTTAAAGAAAGAAGATAAAATAACAGCATATTCTATAGATAAAAATAATAATAAGAGCTTAGAATCTATTGCTTTAGTGTCTGCTGGAAGTTATAGTTTGCCTGCAACTGGTGAAGAAACAATAAATTTTTGGTCTAAAATTGTTAAAAAATAAAAAATTATTTAATATTTTTAGTTTACAATTAATAAATATAAAATTTTAGTAAAAACTAGTTAAAAGTAGATTTTTAACTAGTTTTTATTTTGAGAGTAGATAGGTTTATATAAAGATAGGTTAAATAATGTTTTTATGAGGAGGAGATAGCGTGTACAATAGGGAGAATAGTTTGAAAAAATTTCTAATTAAAGCGCTTATTTTTGTCTTAATCTTAGGAATAGTATGGAATAATCAAATAAATACAATTTCTGCTTTAATAAGTGAAAATCATAAATTTGATGATTCCATTTTCGATTCAGTTGGTAGATATGAATTTAATATTTTTGGTAATTCCAATACTTATGGCGTGGACCACTATATAGCTTTAGAAGTGCCAACTACAGAAAGGGTAAACGTTCAAAATAAGGGTGTAATTAATGCAAGTTTAGCTACTTATACTAAAGGCCCAGGAGAGATAAAGCAGGCATTTCTAATTTACTCTTCGTCAGATTTCCATATTAGAGATGTAATTGAACAAGAAGGTATTTTGGATACTCGAACTATTGCTCCAAATGGGCAAATTGACCTTAAAAATTATCCTATGACTTTAATTGCGCCAAGTGGAGAAATATTAAGAGCTATACCAGATTATTTATCTGATCCTAATGAAAACCCATCCGAAAGGACAGCTATTTTAGATGTAACAGATTTTATAAAAAGAAATGGAGCTGGAGTATATACTGGTAAGGATATAAGTTACATCAATGCAAATGAAGCTGACCCTATTGCATCTTGGGAAGTTATTGTAATAGAGGAAAATCCTAGCTTGCCATTTAGAAAGACTGTGGTAAACGCTGGAGCCAGCATAGTTTCTAGGAATACTTCAAAGAGTTTAACTGTTTATCAACCTGGCTTAAGGACAAAATCTTCAGGAAATATAACAGGACAGATATTAGTTACTGGAGATGGCGGAAATGATATGACCATATTTGGTGAAGACTATGGTACACTTATTCAATATTCTAATAATACTATAGTTGCAACTGATAGGGTGTCAGATGGATACCATGAAGAAAATGATTTCTTTAGAGGTATGATGACCAAAAACGGTGTTCAAATAACTGATATTAACCCTAACTGGACAAACTTTAGAGTGCGCCATACTTCAGGAGATAGCAATAAGGATATATACTTAAATAGTTTACAAAGTCCTTTGTTAAAAAATGATGTTGATAAATTTGTATTTAAAATAGATACAAAGGGTGATACTCAACATGTTAATTTAATTGCTCTTACTGTAGATATTGAGTACCCTATTATAAATATGACAATTTCTAATAATGCATCTGCTAACCAGTATGCAGGGAACACTGTAACTAATGTAGTAAATATAGCAACAAGCTCTCAGAATAAATCAGGGCTTTGGGATTCTAAACTTATAATACCAATGCCTCAAGGAACTGAATTTGTAGAAAATTCAGTAGTAGTAGATGGAGTTAAAATTTCATCTTCAGCTTATACTTATAACAATCAAACTAGAACTTTGACAATTCCAGTGGGACCTGGCTCTGATCATGTATTTTTAGGGCCAAATATAACTTCTCTAGTAAACTTTAGTACAATTACAAGTACTCCTGGAGCTGTAACTTTGGATGCTAACTTAGATGGTAAATATATGGGAGTTGATTCTAACAAAGAAGATGTTATATTGAAAAATATAGCAAAGACTAGCATCACCTATCCTGTGCAAGCTCCAATAAATCCTATAGAAGATACAGCAATTACAGGTAAAGGCTTTATAGTATATGTAGCTGATGTAGCAGGGTTAACAGATCAAATGGTTTTAGAAAAATCAACTGCAAGAGCCTGGAAGTTAAGCGATGGAACAGATTTAACTGGCGACTTAACTGTTGATAAATCAAAAGTTAAACCAGAAATTGGACCATATCCAGCAACTTTAAGCGTTAATGGCGTAAACCATACAATTATCATAAGCGTAATTGACCCTGACAACACTACAGTAGGGCCAAATGGACCTAATAACAGTACAAATGGCTCAAATAATACAGGAAATCTTGCAAGTGATACAGTTATTTATGGTAAAGGGTTTACCATTAAAGTGTCAGATGCAGCAGGGTTAACAAATCAAAATGTTTTAGATAAATCTAGTGCTAAAGCTTGGAAATTAAGCGATGGAACAGATTTAACTGGGCAGTTGGTAGTCAATAAAACAGCCGTTCAGCCAATTGTAGGCCAGTATCCAGCAACTTTAAGTGTAAATGGTGTAATTCATACAATTACAATAAAAGTAATTGGGCCTTCAATAAACCCTCTATCACCTGGAGATACAAGTATAAGTGGTAAAGGAACACCTGGAGATACAATAGATTTAACACTTCCTAATGGAAATGTAATACAAAATATACCAATAGATAATAGTGGTAATTGGACCACTAATACCACCACGCCACTGCAACCAGGGGATAAAGTAACTGCTATTGAAAAGGCGCCAGATGGAACTGTATCTGATCCCATAGATGCAACAGTTTCTGGAAGTCAAAACAGCACTATTAACACAACAGCGCCAAATACAACAGCGCCAAATACAACAGCGCCAAATACAACAGCACCAAATACAACAGCACCAAATACAACAGCACCAAATACAACAGCGCCAAATACAACAGCGCCAAATACAACAGCACCAAATACAACGGCACCCAACACAACGGCACCAAATACAACAGCGCCAAACACAACGGCACCAAATACAACGGCTCCAAACACAACAGCAACTCCTATAAAACCAAAGCCAACAATTGATCCATTAAATCCTGGGGATACAAGCATAAGTGGTAAAGGAACACCTGGAGATAAAATAGATTTAACACTTCCGAATGGAACAGTAATACCTGATATACCAGTTGATAATAATGGTAATTGGGAAACAGATATTCCAAAACCATTAAAACCTGGAGACGAAGTTACTGCTATTGAAAAGACCCCAGGAGGTATAACATCTGATCCTGAAAAAGCAAAGGTTCCTGAATCTCAAAACTCTACAGCAAATACTACAGCATCAAATACTACTAATGTAACATTAAATACTACAAGTAGTCCAAAGCCAAAACCAACAATTGATCCATTATATCCAGGAGATACAAGTATAAGCGGAACAGGGACACCTGGAGATAAAATAAATTTAACTCTTCCAGATGGAACCGTGATACCAAATATACCCATAGATGATAATGGGAAATGGCATACAAATACACAAGTACCATTAAAACCTGGAGATGAAGTAACTGCTATTGAAAAGACCCCAGGAGGTATAACATCTGATCCTGAAAAAGCAAAAGTTCCTGAAAATCAAAATACAACAAAAAACACTACTTCATCAAATACTACTGCAAATCCCGTAAAGCCGAAGCCAACAATTGATCCATTAAACCCAGGAGATACAAGCATAAGTGGTAAAGGGACACCTGGGGATAAAATAGATTTAACACTTCCAGATGGGACAGTAATACCTAATATACCTGTGGATGAAAATGGAAGATGGGAAACTGATATTCCAAAATCATTAAAACCTGGAGATGAGGTAATTGTAGTTGAAAATACTCCAGATGGCAAAAAAAGTGATCCTGAAAAAGCTAGTGTACCATTAAATCCACCTATAATAAACGGTCCTATAAACCCGACTGATACAACAATTAAAGGAAAAGGAGATCCAGAAAAGACTGTTGTGGTAACATTCCCAGATGGAGCTACACAAAAGACTACCGTTGATCAAAATGGAAATTGGAGTGTAAATGTTCCAGATGGTACCAAATTAAAACCAGATGACATTATAAAGGCACATGAAGAGGATGACAAAGGAAATAAAAGTAAAGATGCAACAGAGAAGGTAATAGACTCAAGTAAACCAAAGCCAACCATTGATCCAATAAAACCAGGAGATACAAGCATAAGTGGTAAAGGAACGCCTGGAAATAAAATTAGCATAACACTTCCAGATGGAACTGTAATATCAGATATTCTAGTTGATGAAAATGGAAATTGGAAAACAAATATTCCTACACCATTAAGGCCAGGAGAAGAAGTTATTGCAATTGAAAGTACGCCAAATGGCAAAAAAAGTGATCCTGAAAAAGCTAAAGTACCTGATTTGCCAAAAACTCCAGTTATAGATGGTCCTATAAAACCAAATGATGAATATATAACAGGTAAAGGTGAAGCTGGAAAAACTATAGTTGTAACATTTCCTGATGGTTCAACTAAAACCACCATAGTTGATACCGATGGAACATGGAAAATTAAAATTCCAGATGGAGTTATTTTATATCCAGGAGATATTATAAAAGCTCATTCAGAAGATGAATATGGAAATAAAAGTTCAGATGCTGTAGCAAACGTAGAAGATAATAATAAACCTTCGCCACCAACTATTAATCCAATTACTCCAGGAGATACATCTGTTAGTGGAAAAGGTACTAGAGGAAATACTATTGATGTAATTTTACCTGATGGAACAATTATTTCAAATGTTCCTGTAGATGAGAATGGAAATTGGAAAACAAATATTCCAGTACCTATAAAACCAGGTGATGTAATTAAAGCAATAGAAAGGAGTCCAGATGGTACTCCAAGCGACCCAGCTTATGTTAAGGCACCTGAATTGCCCAAAACTCCTACTATTAATGGGCCAATTAATACAACAGACTCTAAAGTAACTGGACTTGGAACTTCAGGTAACACCATTGTAGTAACTTTCCCTGATGGAAATCAAGTTTCAACAATAGTTAAAAGCAATGGAACATGGGAGGTTGCTGTACCATATGCAAGCTCTTTAATAGCAGGTAGCAAGGTACGTGCATACGAAACTGATAAAAATGGAAATAAAAGTCCAGATGCTACAGCTTTAATAATAGATAGCAAAACAAGTCTTCCTACTACTGGAGAAAAATATTAAAAATAAAGGGGCTTAACAGCCCCTTTAAATGAGATTTTTACTTTTATCCCACTGTATTTCTCCATCATTTAAGTAGATAATTCTATTGCATTTTATGGCTACATCTTGGTTATGAGTTGCAAGAATTATAGTTTTGCCTTCTTTATTTAATTCAACAAAATAATTTAATATTTTATTAGCATTTTCTGAGTCAAGAGAAGATGTCGGTTCATCTGCAATAATAACTTCAGTTTTATTTATAAGTGATCTAGTAATAGCTACTCTTTGCCTTTCTCCACCAGATAAATGGTTAATGTTTTTGTTTTTTTTGCCTAAAAGGTCAAACCTTGAAAAAAGGCTTGTTGAAAAATTTATAAAAAAATTTTTATCCTTAATGTGGTTTTGATATTCTGTGGGCATTAGAGAATTTTCAATTGAAGTATAATTATTAATCAAAAGATCTTTTTGAAATAAGTATCCTATATTTTTATTTCTAAAGTTACATAAATCTTTATATTTTAAATTTGAAATATTCACATCATTAAAGTATATTTCTCCACTTGTTGGCTTTAATAGAAGGCCGATTATGCTTAAAAGGGAGGTTTTTCCTGAGCCTGAAGGTCCCATAACTGCTAAAAACTCACCCTTATTTATCTTTAAATTTATATTTTTTAGACCGCTGGTTAAATTGTTTTTTTTTCCATATATTTTATTAATTTCATTTAAAAAAATAAAGTTGCCCATTTTTCACCTCTTTTAGTAGAATAGATAAATTTTAAATAAATGGATATAATTATTCTAATATTGTTCATAAAAAGCTTATTAACTATCTTAAAATAATATATAAATTTATGGTAATTAAATTTATATTTATGCATTTATTACTAAATTCCCTTGTGTTACAATATAGTAAACTTGAATTTGGAAAGGATAGTAAAATGGGTTTAGAAAATGGAAATTCATTTAAAGAAAGAATCAAAAGCTTATCTTTAGAAGAGAAGATTCAAAAGGAAATATTTGATACAGGTGCTTCAATAAGCAGTAAAGATGGGTTTAAAAAAAGAGCTTCTATTTCTTCTAATGTTATAAAAAAAGAAAACATACCTAATTTAATAAATTATCTTATTAATCCAATGGAAAAGGTCAGTGATTTTAAGTCAAGGTTTAATGAAATAAACGAATATGTTTCTGTGGTTGAAGATACAATTTTTGAGATAATGTATAATTTTAGAGAAACATCTGTACCTTATCTGAAGGATTTAGTATTAAAATCTTCTATGCCAATTAGAGTTAAGGCTATGAATATACTCTGCAGACTTGCTGAAGCCTCTATTGAAAAAGATAGAATTGTTAAATTCATAGATGAAAATATAGATGACCTGAGGTATGAAGTTATTATTCCTAGTGTATATTTTATAACTTTTATAAAAAATTCTCCAGAAATTTTAAGTATTTTTGAAAGATTTTTCTATCTTTACAACGATGATTATGAGGAGTATGCTGACGGATTATATATTTTAGAAAATATATATAGATATGATAGAAATGCTATCACTCCCTACATACCTTTTTTAAAAGAATATGCTTTGTATAAAAATTTTAGAAATAGACCAAACTTAGACAGTGTTTTTATAAGAAATTTAATTGGTGATGATAGGGATGACATGAATTTTTGTTTTAATAATAGTTCTGGTGAAATAGGAAACATAAAATCAGCTCTATTTTATAGCAAAATAATCCCTGATGACGATGAAATTTATAATAAGTTATCTAAATGGTATTATTCTGTTAAGGATAATGATTTAAGAAATAAAATTGAAGTGGCGCTTAGAAAATATTCCTCTATTAAAGGAGCTTAATGCAATGAGAACTGAGATTGAAAAACGAAAACCATATAACTTTAATGTTGCAATTATAACAGGATATATTGGAATTATTTCTTCATTTATTGTATGCATGAATGGAATATATAGTATTTATTTTAAAAGTAACAACTATCAAGACTATAATTTAATTGTAATATTCTTAAATTTATTTGTTTTAATTTGTGCGTTTCTTCTTGTGTACAATTATAAGAAGTTTATGCTCGTATCTGGTGGATGCTTAGTAGTTTTAGCTCTAGTATTGATTTGCTTTTTTATGAATTACTATAGTGGTCTTTTGATACTTTTATCTGGTTTCTTTGGAACTGTAGAATCTATGTATAAAACTGGTTCAAGTTTTAAGGGTTATTCATATCTTGATAGGCAAAATACAATATATGAAGCTAGGAGAAATTTTCATTTATTTATGCCAGAAATTTAAAAGGGAGCAAATGCTCCCTTTAATCATCAAATAAAAATAATTCATTTTCTTCAATTAGTTGTATTAAATTTGTATCATAGTTAGGGTCTGTAGCGTAACCACCGCTTTTTATAGCTTTTGCTTGTTCTTTATAGCTTTGAGCATTAAATACTCCACTGTCAGTATATCTTGAATTGGAATTTAAGAATAAACTATGGTCTATTATGCTGCCATCATAGTCATCATATTTTCTAAAATAATCATCTATTATTATGTCTTTACCTGAATCAGTATCATGTTCTGTTGTGCTCATCTTTATTGTTTCCCCAGTCCAATCACCAAAAGCTTTTATTCCAAATATGTTTTTGCCCTCTGTATACAATTTTGATGTTCCCCAGTTGCTTTCAAGTATAGCCTGAGCTATGGTTATGGATGTAAATATCTTAAAATCATATTGATTTGATTTTGCATCCGCATATATTTGGCTTATAAAATCTAAATGTACATCAGATGGATAGGTTAATTCTTTGATTTTTTGTAAATTTGTATTAAGTTTATTTTTATCATCTTCGCTTAAGGATAGTTCATTTG
Organism: Clostridiaceae bacterium; assembly: GCA_031549885.1. Classification (GTDB taxonomy): domain Bacteria; phylum Bacillota; class Clostridia; order Clostridiales; family Clostridiaceae; genus WQUF01. Next base: position 45,224 of record JAVBPD010000002.1, on the reverse strand, counting down.
TAATATCATCTAGCGTTTTTATGTTTTTTGATTTTACAGTTATGCTATTGTTTATTTTTTCCTTATCTCTAAAATTAATATTTACATAATTTATTGTTTTATTATTGTTTTTTAAATATTGATCTAAATCTAAAGTATTACCATTTGCATCAACAAAGTCCTTGCAAAGTGAGTATATTTTAGAATTGTCTGAGTTTTTAAGGTCTTGTATATATTTATTTTCTATAGTTAATGCGGAAACAATATCTTTCCAATCAATTTCTGAACTATTCTGATTATTAAAATCTGAGACTTGTTTTTCTATATTTGAAAAACTTATTGTCATGTCTTCATCCTTTGTGAATTTATCATAAACTTCTAATATGGAATCTAACTTGTTATCTATTGTACCATTTTTTCGCATAAGATCTAAAGCTAAAGCTTCCATAAAATCAAGTTTAGTATTATTTTTTATATTTGAATAAGTTATAATTCTATTATAATGGTTATATACTTCATTTGATACTATTGGTGGTTCAATTTCTGGAGTTTCAAAGACGCGATCTCTTATTACATTTAAATAAAACAATAAAATTCCTGTTAATGATAATAAACCTAAAACAAGAATTACAATAAGGACAATTATAAAAGGGTTACTTTTTTTATTTTGTGGTCTGTTTCTCCTTGAACTCATTGGTTCCTCCATAATAAGGATGTTGTATTAAGCAATTTATTTTCATTTTACATTAAAAGTTCTAGGTTGTATATAGACAAATTTGTAAATACATTTTCTAAAGAATAGTTTTGTGAAAATTTTAAATAATATTCCCTAATATTTAAAATAAATAAGGACATTTTGAATTATTCTATAAATTCTAAAATGTCCTTATCAAGTTTGTCCTTTAAATTATCATCTATATAAAAAAGAGTTTTTTGAAGCATTTCTAAGTACTCCAAAATGTTCCACCACCTTAATCTTTAATACAAATATAGTATAGCATAGAGTTTAAGGCGCTTGCTGTTCCATATTTGCTTAGTTATTATATGAATATAAAGTTTTAACAAGCTAGGAGAATTGTATGAATGCAACTATTATTAAAAATGTGAAAATTTTTGATGGAGAAAAATTTATTGATAAGGATACATTAGCTATTAAAAATGGCATTATATGTGAAAAAACTGCTGGAGGATTTGTAGTAGATGGCACAGGATGCACTCTTATTCCAGGGCTAATTGATTCACATGTTCACATATCTAATGAAGATCATTTAAAAGATGCAGCAAAGGCAGGGATAACTACTATTTTTGAAATGGCAAATAAGTCTGTTTGCCTTATTTGTGATTTAAGAAATAAAAAAGGACTTACAAATATCATAAGCTGCATTTATCCTGCTGTAGCAGAAAATAAGATGAATTTCCCTGAAAGTGCCGTTGTGAAAAATAAAGATGATGCTAAAAGATATATAAATAAAGTCATTGAACAAGGCGCTGATTTTATAAAGATAATAATTGAAGATAAAGCTAAGCATCCTGTGGTTTTTGAAGTTAAAACAGTTAGAGCAATTGTTAAAGAAGCTCATGACCATGGTAAATTAACTGTTTCTCATGTAACTACAGTAACATCTTATAAAATAGCCATTGAAGCAGGAGTTGATGTTTTAACTCATATACCTCTAACACAGGAATTATCTGATCCTATTATAGATGTTATGAAAAAGGATGAGAAAATTTGCATACCTACAATGGTTATGATGAAGGGAATTATTGAAAAAATTAAAAATGCAGATCCTTTTGCACAAGTTGATTTTAATAATATTATAGGGTCTGTTAAAAAAATGCGAGAAGCTAATTTAAATTTACTTATAGGAACTGATTCAAATAATCAGCCTAACTTTCCTTGTCAAATTCCTCATGGAATATCTATTTATGATGAACTAGAATTATTTACAAAGGCAGGTTTTACAGCGAAAGAAGCCTTAGCCTCTGCAACAGTTTTACCTGCAAAAGTTTTTGGATTAAAGGATAGAGGTATGATTAAGGAAGGGCTAAGGGCAGATTTAATGTTAGTAAAAGGAGATCCTGTAAAGAATATAAGCGATATAAGGAATGTTAAGGGTGTTTGGATTGAAGGAGTTTTAGTTGAAAGATAGGCTAAATAGTTTAACAAATACAGTATTTAATACTATATTTTAGGTTATTATACTTAAGGCAAATTTGTATTTATATTTTTTTATTTTAAGAGGTTTGTCAGATTTTTTATGGTTTATACGAATATATTTATGAAATAATTTAGCAAATGTTATAAGAGGTGATTTAATGACCCAAGATGCTGATTTAATTAAGATGCTTAACAGCAACCCTGAAAAAGGCCTTGAAATGCTCATGAATAGCTATATTGGCCTTGTTTATACCATAGTCTATAACTCTTTATATAATTTTGCATCTAAAGAAGACATTGAAGAATGTGTAAGCGATATCATCTATGAGGTCTATAAAAATAAAAGAAATTTAAATTTAGAAAAAGGATCAATTAAGTCCTATATTTGTGTTATGGCAAAAAGGCGAGCTTTGGATTTGCTTAGAAAGGTTAATAGAATAAAGAACGAAGCTAATTTAGAGAGTATAGATCATAATCAAATTAATTATGGGAATGAAGTTATAAATAATGAATTAAAAAATGACTTGATAAATGCAATTAAAGAATTAGGAGAACCTGACAATGAAATTATCATAAGAAAATATTATTTTGGTCAAAGTACAAAGGAAATATCTAAGATTTTAAATATTAAAGAAAATACCATTGATAAAAAAGTTTCCCGAGGGCTTCTTAAATTAAAAAAATTTTTAGGGGGGATTTTATAATGGAAGATAAAGTTAAGGAAATATTAAATAACTTAAATTTAGATGAAACTGAAAAGCTCTTAAAAGAGGATATGGAATTTAAAATAGATAATAAAGCTATGAGGCGTATAAAAAGGAATGTTTATTTAAAAGCCGATTTTAAAAATAAGAGGAAATTTTCGTTAAAAAAGGCCTTAATAGCAGCATTAATATTGGTTTTTGTAGCTATAACATCTTTTGAAATAATAGGGTTTGACAATGTTGTTGCTTATATTAATAAGGTGTTTAACTTTGTTCCAGGAGTTGGGATTTTAGAGAATGATGATAAAATACAATATGTAATTACAAAAACTGATTTAAGTGAAAATGAAGATGTGTTTTTTAAATTAAATAATGCTGTGGCAACTAATAATAGCATTACTGTAATGTTTTCAATTGAGCATAAAAATTATTTGGATTTTGAAGGAAAGAAGTTCTTTAGCAAGCCATATGAAGAGCCTAATGTGATTTTGTATGTTAATAATAGTGAATATATAAAATATTCTGGATCAACTGGTGGTGGGAGCAAAGAGGATATAAGTACATTTACTTACACTGTAGACCCTAATGATATTAATTTAAGTAATTCATATAAGCTTTACTATGAAAGCTACAATTTATCTGTAGAGTTTAAATTTAAAAAGGTTCAATCCTTTGAAAAACTTGAGGATATAGGATCAACAGGATACAATAATAATATTTCCATAACTGCTGTGCCAACGTTTAACCAAAATGATCTTGAAGTAAATTTGTATTCAATCGTTAGGGGCAAATATCATATTGATTCTTATTGTAAATTTAACAATAAAGGTTATAAGGGTAAGGATATGATTATTGAAACAGAAAGTGGCATAAAAAATTATGCTATACCTGATTCTATATGGGATGGATATGGAAAATTTAATTTTAATGTTGAAACTACAGATAAAAATTTTACTTTAAAAATACCATATTTAATTGTCAATGATACTGAAGAGAAAATTGTTAATATTGAAATTCCTAAAGATGGTGAGAAATTAACTATAAACAAGAGGGTTGATTTTGAAGATTCCTCCATGGTTATTGTAGATGTGGAAAAGCTTGCTTCAGATAACGGATCAGATGATGGATATCTTAAAATGAATATAAAGTATGAGAATAAATATGATAATATTATAATGAAAGGTGCAAGCTTTAATAGAGTTAATTATTTTGGTAAATTTTTAGGAGGCGGTTATTATAGCGAAGCAGATGATAATGATATACTTACCACTGTGGGATATTATTTAGAAAATAAGGATAAGGGAGTTTTACGACTAAAGGTGTCAAATCCGTCTTTTTACTTAACTGATGAATATGTATTGAAATTTAATAGATAATTATGCTAAAAACAGGTTAATTAAAATTTAAATTAACCTGTTTTTTATATTATAAATTTAAAAACTCTTCGTTTATAGTTACTCCAAATTCTGTTGCTATCTGTCTTAAGTTATTGTCTGTAATTGTTTGGATTATTCCTTTCCCGCAGCTTAAAGCTTTAATGTAAATATCTGCTGCTTTTTCAATAGTGTGCATAAGGCCAAATGCTGTATCAAAATCTGGACCAGATACAAAAAGCCCATGGTGAGCCCAAATGGCAGCATCATATTTTTCCATAAGTTTGCTTGTAGCTTTTGCAATTTCAGGGCCACCAGGTACCATCCAAGGCACAACTCCAACACCACTAGGAAATACAACAATACATTCTGTTGCACTTTGCCATAAAATACGGCTAAAATCTTTTGCAGTTAAAGGAAGTACAAAGGTCAAAGCTATTAATGAAGGTGTATGTGCATGGTATATAATTCTATTTTCTCCTTTTGTCATAGTTTTTTTAACGCTGTGATTTAAAAAATGGGATGGGAATTCACTTGTTGGTTTTCCGCCATTTTCAAGCCCCCAAACTATTCTATAAGCATTGCCTTTATCATTTATTTCTACTATGCAAATGTTATTTTGTGGCTCAAGTATTACATTTCTTAAAAATTTTCCACTTCCTGTTGAGATAAAAAATTCACAAGATAGATTTTCAGCATAAATACCAATATCAACCCATGGCTTATCATAATTAAAATACTTTTTGCATTCTTTAACTTCTTCTTGTTTCATTCTATAGGTTAAATTGCCACCGTTTCTTTCATGCCATCCTTGTAGAAAGCCATCATTACACATTCTTATGTAAGATTTTATTGCATTTACATCTAAAATTCCCATATTTAATTTCCCCTCTTTGTTAGTACATCTTTCTCATACTTTTCAACCTCAAAAAACCAGCCATCATCTGCAGGAACATTGTTTATATCACAAAAATATGCCCAAACATCTCCAAAAGGGTATAATTTTAATTCTTCTTTAAACATCATAAGCTTGGTAAAATTCCTTTCATCTTGGAGTTTTTTTAATTTTTCATGAGGAGTTAAAAGTGCGATGAGAAGTGCTTTTTGCATATTTCTCATTCCAATTATCCAAGCTGCAATTCGGTTAATGCTTGCATCAAAAAAATCAAGTGCAAGTATTACTCTATTAGAACCTGCTTGGATTATTTCTCTTGCAATTTCTTTTGTCTCATCATCAAGTAAAACAACATGGTCGCTATCCCATCTTACAGGTCTTGTAACATGAAGAGCAACTTTATCTGAAAATAAAAGCATTGACGAAATTTTATCTGAAACCACCTCTGTAGGGTGGTAATGGCCATTGTCTAAAAGGCAAAGTATGTTATTTTTAGCAGCATAATTCATATAAAACTCATGAGAACCTACGGTATAGCTTTCCATTCCAATTCCAAATACTTTTGATTCAACAGCAACTATAACTTTTGATTTGTCATAGGCATGATCCAAAATTTGATCTAAAGAATCCTTTAACCTAGCTCTAGGGCCAGTTCTATCTGCAGGTATTTCTTTAAAACCATCGGGAATCCAAATATCCATTGTACAAGGCACTCCAAGTTCATTTGCAAAGTATTCTGAAATTTTTAAACATGCCCTTCCATGTCTTATCCAAAATGCCCTAATTTCTTCATCCTCACAAGATAGAGTTCCATTATTTGCTTTTTCATGAGAGAAAAATGTTGGGTTAAAATCTATACCTAAACCTCTTTCTTTTGCAAAATCCACCCATTTTTTAAAATGTTCTGGCTTTAACTGGTCTCTGTCATAGAATCCATTTTCAAAAATAGCATAACTTGCATGAAGATTAATTCTATGTTTACCTGGAATAAGGCTTAAAGCTTTATCCATATCATCCATTAATTCTTTTGGATTTCTTGCTTTACCTAGATAATTGCCAGTAGCTTGAATCCCTCCAGTAAGGCTTGATCCTCCTTCAAAACCAATTACGTCATCACCTTGCCAGCAGTGCATTGAAATAGGGATTTCTTTAAGATTATTTATTGCATAATCAGTGTCTACTCCAATTTTTTCATAAATTTGTTTTGCTAAATTATAGCGCTCGCTTATTTCCATTTAAAATCCACCTTTTATGATTTTTATTATAAAAATTTTACCAAAATAAAAGCAAAAAAATAAGGACTGCATTTTACAAAAACACTGTCCTTATTTTCCGTTGATAAAATTTATAATTCTTATAAATTTATTCCCAATTCTACGTGTACAAGTTAGCTTAAGCTATTACAGACACTCCAAGGGCGTAAATTCGGGCCCAACAAACCCTACATATCAGTATTTAAAAAACACTGAATTTAGCTTGGTTCTCGCTAAATAATTACGCTACCACCACCAAGGTTCTACCCTATGTCTATATCACTTTCGCAATATATTGGATTCAATGTAGCTATTAATATTATACCACAAATAAATTTTTTTATACATAAGTTTTTACTCTATATTCATTTGGGGTTAAATTATTTAATTCTTTAAATTTTCTAAAAAAATAACTTGAGTTGTCATATCCAACAATTTGTATTATGCTTTCAATTGGGAGCATTGTATTTTTAAGAAGGTATGAGGCTTGATTAAACCTTTTAGTCATGAGAATTTCTTTAAATGTTTTGTTTGTTTTCTTTTTTATTTCTTTGCTAAGCCATGATATATTGCAATTTAAAATATTGCTAAGTTCTGAAAGGGTTGCAGTTTTGTAATTTTCATCTATGTATTTTAAAACTTTTACTATAAAATCTTGGGATTTTTTATCATTAACTGATACCATTTTGTCCATATGGTTTAAAAGATGCATGAGAAGAAGCCCCATGGTAGTTTGGTTAATGCTTCTTTTATATGGAACATCATTTAAAATGGTCCAAATCATATTTTCAATTAAATTTTCAATAGGAAGAATATCCTTTATATGAAAATGTAAATAGTTTGATTTAAAGCTATTGCTTAAGCAATTTAACAAAAAATCTTTAAATAAATTTTCTTCATTATTTATCATTTTAAATGCAGTGTCAAAGAATTCAGGAAGTATTATAAAATTTACTGCTATATCTTCTTTTTTAGCTGGATATATTTCTTGAGTGACATTTTGGCTTAAAAATAGCAAATCTCCTTGCTCTAAAACTATTCTTTCACCATCAAGTATATGTGTAGTAGTTCCATTGCACATGTAAATAACTTCAATATAATTGTGCTTATGCTTTGGAAAGTAGATAAACCTTGTGTGAGGCCTTATTTGAACTAATTTTCCCTTTAAAAGAAGTTTTTTGCTGTCTATTATAAATTCTTCTTTTTCTGTGTAGATGCTAGGATCTATGGATTTATTACCATTTAATATCATCTTTTCTTCTTCTGTTATAATAGATAACTTTTCAAGAAGCTCTTTATTCATTACTAGTAAGGAAGAAGGTTTCCTTCAAGCTGCTGATTTAAATCAAAAATTTTCTCGGCCATTACAGGTTCAGCTTTAAAATATGGAGCCATTTTAACATCCCATTTCTTGCAAATTTCAGTGGCTCTTAATTTTGCATTGCATTCATCATGATCAGGGCACTCAAGATATATTATTGATTGGTCTTCAAAATACCATATTACTTCATTTACAAAACCTGCTTCTTTAATGGCTAAAAGCATTTCATTCCAAGGGTTTTTATGTATATTTATATACTCCTCTTTTGCTTTTGGTTTAATTTTTATAATAAGTAGGTATTTATTCATAAATTTTTTCCTTTCATATTTTTGAGATTATTATACTATAATAATTTTTCTAATAGTGATTATTGACAATAATTATTATAAAAATTATAATATTGTTAGAAAAGTATTATAATATGAGGTGTAAAAATGTTGTTTTCAGAAAGCACAACAATAGAATTTAAACGTGAATACACCACAGATATTATTAAGACAATTGTGGCTTTTGCTAATACAAATGGTGGTGCAGTTTATATTGGTGTTGATGATAATGGTAATACTGTAGGAGTGACTGATGTTGATGATTCGATCTTAAAGGTTAGTAACTCAGTGCGAGATTCTATAAAACCTGATGTAACATTATTTGTGGAGTACCAACAAGAGGTTATAAATAACAAGACAATTATTAAAATTATTGTACAAAAAGGAACTTCTAGCCCTTATTATATTGCAAGTAAAGGCATTCGACCTGAAGGTGTATATGTTAGACAAGGTGCATCAACTGTTCCTGCAACAGAAACTGCAATTATCCGGATGATAAAAGATACAGATGGTGAGAAATATGAAGATATTCGTTCTCTTAACCAAGAATTAACTTTTGATTTTACTCAAAAGGAGTTTAAAGATAGAAGTGTCCAATTTGGTGCTAATCAACAAAAAACACTTGGACTTATGAATGCAAGTGGTATTTATACAAATTTAGGTTTGATTCTTTCAGATCAATGCGTTCATACTATTAAACTTGCAGTATTTGAAGGTACAGTAAAAGCACAATTTAAAGATAGGCGTGAGTTTACAGGATGTATTTTAAAGCAACTTAAAGATGTATTTGAGGTTATTGATTATTTTAACCGAAATCGTTCTAGTTTTGATGGATTGTATCGTATTGATAGGAGAGATTATCCTGTAGATGCTGTTCGTGAAGCGCTTTTAAATGCTATTGTACATCGTGACTATTCCTTTAGCGATAGTACACTTATTAGCATATTTGATGATCGTATTGAATTTGTATCTATTGGTGGCCTTACTTCTGGTATTACTTTTGATGATATAATGCTAGGGTTATCAGTGGCACGAAACAGGAAACTTGCTAATATTTTTTATCGCTTAAATTTAATTGAAGCATATGGTATGGGAATGCCCAAAATTATTAGAAGTTATGATGACTATGAGGCAAAACCTAAAATTGAGGTGACAGATAACGCATTTAAAATTACATTACCAAATATTAATGAATTACCTACAAAGGTTTTACTAAATGATAATGAACAAGCTGTTATGGAACTGTTTAAAAATAAAGATATAATGGTTAGAAAGGATTTAGAAGATGCACTGGGCATATCTCAGGCTATGGCGCTAAATATATTAAGGGGGCTTTTGGATAAGGGTAAAATACGTGTTTTAGGCAGCGGAAAAAGGACAAAATATATTTTTAATAAATAATTTTAAAACTCCAAAATATTATGATTTGGAGTTTTATTATTTGACCAAAAGATAAATAATTTTACATCAAGAAATTAATTATTTCCATTTATCATATCTAATTAAGGTGTTAATCTTATTCTAAGTAGCACATAATCTAGAATCATAAAGGATGTGAATGGATGGCAGATGTTATTTTAGAGCTTAAAAATATTACTAAGACATTTCCTGGTGTAAAAGCTTTAGATAAGGTTAATTTTAAATTAGACAGGGGACAGATTCATGCGCTTATGGGTGAAAACGGTGCCGGTAAATCCACCTTTATAAAGATCATTACAGGTGTACATGCTGCAGATGATGGGGAAATGTTTTTAGAAGGAAAAAAAGTGCATTTTAAAAATCCAAGGGATGCTCAAAAGCATAGCATTGCTGCTATATATCAGCATAGCACGTCTTACCTTAATTTAAGCATAACTGAAAATATATTTATTGGGCATGAAGATATAAATCCACATATTAGGAAAATAAACTGGAAATTGCTGCACGAAAAAGCTAAAACATTATTAAAGGAGTTAAGCTGTGATATTGATCCTCATACTTTAGTTTCAAATTTAACTGTTGCAGAGCAGCAAATTGTTGAGATTGCTAAAGCAATTTCTACAAATGCTAAGATAATTATTATGGATGAACCTACTGCATCTCTTTCTAATAGGGAATGTGAAAACCTATACAGGATAACTGAAAAATTAAGGGCAAATGGAGCATCAATTATATTTATATCTCACAGATTTGAAGATATGTACAGGCTTGCGCCTATAGTAACCGTTTTAAGAGATGGAAAATATATAGGAACTTATGGGGTTTCTGAAATTTCAAATAGAGATTTAATTAAAGCGATGGTTGGCCGTGAGATAAATCAAATTTATCCAGAGAAAATTTCTAGAATAGGTGAGGAAGTTTTAAGGGTTGAAGGCTTTAGCAAAACTGGCTATTTTAGCAATATAAATTTTAATTTAAAAAAAGGCGAGATACTTGGGTTTTCAGGCCTTGTAGGAGCTGGAAGAACAGATGTAATGCAGTGTATATTTGGAACTAAAAAATGTGATAGAGGAAAAGTGTTTTTAGAAGGAAAAGAAGTTTTTATTAATAATTCTCTTGATGCTATAAACATGGGCATTGGGCTTTTGCCAGAGGATAGACAAAAGCAGGGTTTAATTTTAGATTGGGAAATTTATAAAAATATAACTTTAGGAAGCCTTTCTAAATTTGTTAAAAGGGGCATAATGGATGAAAAAGCTGAAAGGATAAAAGCTAAGGAAATTGGTGAAAGGATATCGCTTAAAGCTCTTACAGTTTTTGATAAAGTAAATTCACTTTCCGGTGGAAATCAACAAAAGGTTGTTATATCAAAACTTTTAAATACTCAGTTAAAGGTTTTAATTTTAGATGAGCCTACTAAAGGTGTTGATGTTTTAGCTAAATCTCAGATATATGAGATTATGAATGAGCTTTCTAAAAGCGGTTATGGGATTATTATGGTTTCATCTGATATGCCTGAGATACTTGGGATGTGTGATAGAATCATCGCTATGCATGAAGGCCATATAACTTATGAGTTTAATAGAGAAAACGTAAATCAAGAAGTTCTCCTTGAAGCAGTTATGAATATTAAAGTTTCAGGAGGTACTAAATAAATGAAAAGATTTTTAAGTCATAATATAAGGGAAATTAGCGTGCTTGGAGTGTTAATTATTTTAGCCATTTTCGTTAATTTTCGATCAAATGGAGATTTTTTAACTGTTAAAAATATAAGCGATATGTTTGTAGAATCATCAGTTTTAGTGATTTTAACAATGGGAATGATGATGGTTATATTAACTGGTGGCATTGATTTATCCGTTGGATCTACAATGGCCCTTTCCGGCATGGTTAGCGCATCTGTTTTAAAAAATAATATTAATACTCCACCTGTTTTAATTGTAATTATAGCTATATTTGTGGGGCTGGCAGCTGGAAGTATAAATGGAATATTAATATCTAAATTTAAAATATTGCCTATAATTGCCACACTAGGAACTATGAATGCATATAGAGGGCTAACTTATTTAATAAGCAATGGTTCATGGATACTTCAACAAGATATGTCAAAATCTTTTATGGAAATTGCAACTGGCAATGTTTTTGGTATAAATAACTTGATTTTAATTGCTATTGTTGTAGTTTTGTGTACTTATTATTTTTTAGGATATGTTAGGACAGGTAGACAAATTTATGCTGTAGGAAATTCTGAGGAATCAGCTGCAGTAAGTGGAATTAATACTAAATTCACTAAATTTATGGTGTATGCGCTTCTTGGAGCACTTGCTGGGCTTGGAGGAGTTTTGTATATATGTAAATATGCAGCAGCTCAAGGAGAAACTGCAACTGGGTATGAACTTAATGTAATTGCAGCATGCGTACTTGGAGGAGTCAGCATATCTGGTGGCATGGGTAAGGTATATGGTGCTGTGCTTGGAGCTATTCTTTTAGGACTTTTAAATAATGCACTTCCGCAACTAAAAATATCCCCATTTTGGCAAGAAGCCATAAGAGGTATTATTATACTTTTATCTATTATTGTAAATGCAGTAATCTCTAGAAGAGTTGCTAAAAAAGCTCTTGAAAGGAGGGCTTTAGCGTGATGGATTCTAAAATGCCACTTAGGACTATTCAAAATGAAAGACCATTTAATGCAAAGAGATTTTTTCTTCAGTGGGAGTGGCTTCTTGTTGTAGTGTTTATAGGCATAAATATTGTAAATATGAGCTTGTCGCCTAATTATTTAGTACTTGACAATATTATGAGCGCAATTCAAATGTTCTCAGATAAAGCTATACTTGTTTTTCCTATGATGCTTGTAATTTTGCTTGGTGAAATAGATATTTCAATAGCATCTACAATGGCGCTTTCTGGGGTTATTATGGGTATCAGTTATAGAACAGGCATACCAATGGTTTTAGCGATTTTTATAGCGCTTTTAGTTGGAGCTATCTGTGGATTTATCAATGGATTTATTTTAACACAATATAAAGAGCTTTCTTCTATGATAGTTACATTGTCTACTATGATAATCTATAGAGGCATAGCAAGCATAATTTTAGAAGATACAGCAGTGGGAAGTTTTCCAGCATGGTTTCAATCTTTAGGCTGGGGATCAGTAGGGAAAATTCCAATCATATTTATGTTTTTTATTGTGGAAATGGCTGTGTTTTTATATTTAATACATTTTACAAGGTTTGGCAGGTCAGTTTATGCCATGGGAAATAATGAAGTGGCATCTAGGTATTCTGGAATAAAAACTAATAATATTAAGCTTGTTATCTTTACTATAATGGGAATATTTGCAGCAATTTCTGCAATCTTTCTAACATCAAAAATGGGAAGCGTTAGGCCAAGCATGGCAAAGGGATATGAACTTGATGTTATAGCTATGGTGGTTTTAGGTGGAGTTAGCAATACTGGAGGTAAGGGGCGAGTTTTGGGAGTTATTATTTCAACATTTATTATAGGATTTCTTCGCTATGGATTAGGAATTGTAAACGTCCCCGCTCAGACAATACTTGTAATAATTGGTGTGCTACTTATTGTTGCAGTAGCCATACCTAATATTAACCAAAGTTTTAAATTTTTTAAAAATTAATTAGGAGGGAAATAATATGAAAAAATATTTATCGTTAATAATGACAGTTTTTATAGGAGCTTCAATTTTAACAAGTTGTGGTGGATCTGCAGGATCAAATGGTGAAACTACAAGTGCTGATTCCTCATCAGCACCAGCATCAGCAAGTGGCAGCGCAAAAACTTATGCTCTAGTTGCAAAGGATATAAATAACCCATATATGAAAAAAGAGTTTGAAGGATTTGAAAAAGCTTGTAAGGAAGTAGGAGCAACAGCTTTATATAAAGGGCCAGATCAAGCAACACCTGAAAAACAAATTGAAATAATAAATCAACTCATAGCTCAAAATGTAAGCTCAATTACCGTAAATGCAAACGATTTTGATGCTCTTCAGCCTGCGCTTTCTTCCGCAATGCAAAAGGGAATTAAAGTTTTATCTGCAGATTCAGCAGTAAATAAAGATAGCCGCATGGTTCATGTAAATCAAGCTGATCCTGAAAAAATTGGACGAACTTTAATTCAAGCAGCCTATGAAATGGTTAATGGAGATGGTGGAATAGCAATCTTATCAGCTACAGCACAGGCAACAAATCAAAATCTTTGGATTGATTGGATGAAGAAGGAGCTCGATGAAAATAAGGATAAATATGCTAAAACTCCTTTAGTTAAAGTGGTTTATGGAGATGATGATCCAACAAAATCTACAAGTGAAACTCAAGCTTTATTAAAAGATTCATCAATAAAAGTAATCATAGCTCCAACAACTGTTGGAATGCTTGCAGCAGGTAAATATCTTCAAGATAATAAATCTGAAGTTAAATTAACAGGGCTTGGACTTCCTTCTGAAATGGCTCCGTTTATTGAAAATGGAACTTGTCCTTGGATGTACCTTTGGAACCCATCTGATTTAGGTTTTCTTGCAGCTTATGCAGCTGACGAGCTTGTTAAAGGGAACATAACAGGTAAAGCAGGGGAAACATTTACAGCAGGTACTATGGGAGAAAGAGCTATAATAGCTGCTCCAGATGGTGGAACAGAAGTTATGCTTGGTGATCCATTTAAATTTGATAAAGATAACATTGCTGAGTGGAAATCAATATATTGATAATTATGGGGTTTGAGCATTTGCTTTAACCCTATTTACTTTATTTAAATATGGTATAATTGTAACAAGTTTAGTTTTGAGGTTTTATTAATGGAAAATATAAAGCGAGTAAATTTTTCAAAGAAAGTTGTTAATTTATATACTATTTTGTTTAGTATTATACTTTTTCTAATACTTACATTGGTTTATATGCTTTTATTAGATGCTAGTTTAAATGAAAAGAAATTAACCAGCGAGATGCTCATTAATCAGCCTTTAAAGCAGATTGAAAATTTTATATCTGAAATGGATTCTGTTGCATATAAAGCTATGACAGATGAAAAGCTTATTAAAGAGTTTTCAAATCTTCGTGATGATGGAAATTATGGCAATTATTTTGAAAAAAATATTTTAGATGCAATAGATATAGCAAGCTTACTTGCAAATATAAATGGAAGCTATGCACCGCATTGGAGGGTTTCAGCTTATAACAATTACGGGGATTTTATCTCAACTGGAGCGATAACAGAAAAAGTTTGTGTAGATAGGGAATTGTCATCAAAGGATATTCTTAATCTTATGGAAAAGTTTAAAAATAATAAAGATGAATTTGAAGTTTTATCGCCTATGGTTGATAGATGGTCAAGCTATTTTAAATCAAATTATATTTCTTTAAAAAGGCCAATTATGAATATTTATTCTAGAGATATTGTTGGGGTAGTGGAAGTACAAGAGAATATAAAATCTATTGAAGAAAAGATTAGCTTTGAACTTAATAAAAATCTTTTTGTTAACATTTATGATAAAGATGAAAATGCTATTATAATTCAATCACAATCTGATGAATATAGAATTGTTGCAAGTACAGTAGTAGATAAACTAAATTGGAGAATTGATTTATTAGAGCCTGCCTTTATTTTTAAAAGAGAGATGTTTAATATATTTACTATAATGCTTTTAGCTTGGATCGTTTTAACATTGATAATTAGAATTATTATAACTCAAATTGCAATAAGCATAACAAAACCCTTAATAAAATTAAAAGATGATGTAAATAAAATTGGAGCCCAAAATCCTGGAAAGCTTGATACATCTCATATCGCAATTGATGAAATATACCAAGTTGCAAATTCTTTTAACAATCTTTTAGAGCTTAAATCTTTTTTAGTTGATCAAGAAAAAAAATCATTTTTCTTTGCCATTCAAGCTCATATGAATCCACATTTTTTATATAATGTGCTTAGTGTAATAAATGCTGCAGCTATAAACAATGATAGCAAAATCATAGTTGGGATTTGTAAAAATCTATCGGAAATGCTTAGATATAACTCTTCATTTGAAAATAATTTAGTTACATTAGTTGAAGAGATTAAGCAAACAAAGGCATATCTTGAGCTTATGAAAGCAAGATATGAAGACATGTTTAGCTACAGTGTAAACGTTTCTGAGAGTTTAAATAAAGAGAAATTGCCTAAACTTACAATTCAACCACTTTGTGAAAATTGTTTTAAACATGCATTTTCAGATATAGAACCTCCTTATAAAATTGAAATCAATATTCAAGATGAAGTGAATTATTGGAAAATTGAAGTTATAGATAATGGCATTGGTTTTACAGAAAAAGCAAGAGATATTGCAATTGATAGAGCAAACAATACAAGCTATGAGGATTTAAGTAAAATGCAAATAGGTGGGTTTGGCCTTATAAGTTCGCTTGTTAGACTTAAGTTATATAAACAAAATAATGTTACCTGTGAAATTGAGAATTTATCAGAAGGTGGAGCTAAGGTTTCTATAAAAATTTCATTAAGTCAGGAGTTGGTTTTGTGATTAAGGTTATGGTTGTTGAAGACGAACCTCCTATAGCAAAGAGCATAAAAAATCTTGTAGAAAAGTATAAAGAAGAGATAAAAGTGATTCACATTGCCATAAATGGAAAGAGAGCTTTAGAAAAGCTTATGGAAGAAAGCTTTGATATTGTCTTTTCAGATATAAAAATGCCAGTTATGGATGGAATTGAGCTTTGCAAAAACATAAATGAATTATATCCAAACATTATAACTTATATTATAAGTGGTTTTCAGGATTTTGAATATGCTCGCCTTGCAATAAAATATGGCGTGTCTGGTTATTTATTAAAGCCAATTGACCCAGATGCTTTATATGAAGCTTTAGATAATACTATTATTCAAATAAAAAAGAGAAAAAAGGATTCTTTACGAGAGTATTTAATTAATGTTTTAAATAATGAAAAAAATGCTAAAGAGTATGAAGAAAAGATGTTTGGAGCTTTTTTAATTTGTGCTGGTTCATTTCCATATACTGCAGATGATGGCATGCTTCCTGGTCATATGTTATATGAAATGGTAGACCTTGAGTTAGATTTAAGTTCAATTATAAATGAATATGAGGATTTTTTTTGTATAACAGGCAAAAGCGTTCATGAAAAAATAGTGGTATTAGATGTGGATAATATTGAGAGAGTAAAAATAATTGTAAGTGAAGTCTTTCAAAGGTTAATTTTAAACGAAGATAAAATATCTGTTAACATATGCATTTATGATAAATTAATTAGCTTATATAAAATTGGGGAAGCATTTAAAGCCATGAGAAGATGTTTAAGAGAGAAGATGCCATTATTTAGATCGGCTATTTTAAATGTTTATGATAAAGATGAAATAAAAAAACAAGTAAGTTATATATCTTATAAGAATAACCTTATTTTAGCTCTAAAAAAGAGAAATTTAAAAGAGCTAGGTGAATGCACTAAGCAATTAGTTTATTCATTTGTTGACTCCTCTGCTAAGCAGTCTGAGTTTGTTATGCACATTGAAAAGCTTTTTTTGAATTATTTTGATGGCATCTTAAGCTTAGCTAAAATAGAAGAATTAAAAAATTCTATGCTCTTTGCAATTTCAAATTCCATTTTAGCTGATGAATTTTCAAATGAGCTATTTCAGATATTAAAGGATGCAATTCAGCCTGAAAATACTTTTGAAAAGCAGAGAGTAGATAATTTATGTGAACAATTAGGAGCATATATTAGAGAAAATTATAATAAAAACATTTCAAATACAGATATTGCAAGGCATTTTGGGATGTCTGCAATTAGGCTGTCAAAGCAGTTTAAGGATTATTTTGGAATGACTATTTTAGAATATTTAAGTGAATTTAGAATTGAAATGGCTAAAATAATGATGAAGGAAGATAAAAATGCTATGATAAAGGAAATAGCGGCATCAGTTGGCTTTAATGATCAGTATTATTTTTCAAAGACATTTAAAAAATTAACTGGGGTTTGGCCAAGCCAATATTTAAAGTAATATGTAATTTTATTAATTAAAAATTTGTTCAGGCGAAAGCAATGTGAAGCTTTCGCCTAAATTTTTTAATTAAGTATGTTAATTTATTAACTAATTCTTCTTGCAAAAATACTCAATTCGTGTTATTATTTTATAAAAAAGTAACACGAATTTAAGGAGTAAAAATTATGGATACAAAATTAACTAGATTTGGTGTATCTATGGAAGAAAATTTGCTTAAGCAATTTGATGATATGATAATCTCTAAAGGTTATCCCAGCCGTTCAGAAGCTGTAAGGGATTTTATTCGAGATTCCTTGCTTCAAGAAAAATGGACATTAGGAGATGAGATGGTTGCAGGGACAATACTTCTTTTCTATGATCATCACTCTACAAATTTAGTAAATGAAATGATGAATATTCAGCATGATTATCATGAAATGGTGCTTACATCAACTCATATTCATGTTGATCATAATAATTGTTTAGAACTAATAGTGGTGAAAGGTAAATCAAAACTGCTTAAAGAATTAAGCGATAAACTTATCCCTCTAAAGGGCGTTTTTTATGGAAAGCTCACTGTTGCGCCCATTGCAAAGGATTAAAAGTATGTATATTGTAAAGAAAATTTTACAGTTTATGCTAACTATATTTATTTTATCACTCATGGTATTTTTCATGTCAAGGCTTGCACCAGGGGACCCTTTAGCTTCTTATTATGGTGAAGGAGTTGAGCGGTTAAGCACTGAGGAAAGGGCAGCTTCTATGGAAAAGCTTGGGCTTAACAAACCAATTTTAACCCAATATATAAATTGGGTTTCAAAGGCAATGTATTTTGATTTTGGAATTTCCTATAAATATAAACAAGATGTTGTAGAAGTGATTAAGTCTGTAGCATTAAACACAATACTTTTAGGGGGATTGTCTTATGTTTTTACATTTTTTTTAGCTCTTTTACTTGCAATTTTTTGTGCGTATAAAGAAAAAACCCTTATTGATAAATTCATATGTAAAATTGGTATTCTGACTTCGTCCATTCCTACTTTTTGGATTGCACTTCTTTTTATTTTAATATTTAGCATAAACTTAACTATTTTGCCATCAAGTGGAGCCTATCCCTTAGGAGAGCCTTATGATGTTTTTGGAAGAATAAAGCATTTAATACTACCTGTATCTGTTTTAGTGTTAAATCATCTATGGTATTACGCTTATATGCTTCGAAACAAGCTAGTTGAGGAAATAAGGCAAGATTATGTACTTCTTTGCACTGTAAGGGGTATGAGTAAAATGGAAATAATTTTAAAACATTGCTTAAGAAACATCATGCCAGCATTTATAACTTTAATGGCTATTTCTATTCCTCATATATTAGGTGGAACATATATAATTGAAAGGGTTTTTTCATATCCAGGCCTTGGTTATCTAGCTTTTGAAAGCGTAAGATATCATGACTATAATATGTTAATGGTTTTATCGCTTATAACAGGAATTCTTGTGGTAATAGCAAGTTTTTTTGCAGAAATTTTAAACTCTAAACTTGATCCTAGAATGAAAGCATATGGAGGTGATATGGTTGAAAACTCCAATAGATGATTTTGCTTTAGTGGGAATAAATAATAAAAATGATGATTTTAAAAGACCTATTTTAAATAAAGAGAAAAGACCCTATATTTCTTTAATAATAATCACAATCATATGCTTTGGTTGTATCATAAGTCATTTTATACCTAATATTAATGCTTCATATATGAATATTGATAAAATAAATATGGAGCCATGCAAAGAGTCCTTATTTGGAACAGATTCAATGGGACGAGATATTTTTAAAATGATATGGTATGGTGGTGGAATTTCATTATTCATAGGCATTTTTTCTACAATTATTTCCACATCCATAGGTGTAATTTATGGAAGCATAAGTGGTATTTCATCTGAAACAATAAATGCCATAACCATGAGGTTTGCAGAAATCATGCTTAGCATACCTTCTATTTTAATAATAGTTTTTGTTCAAGCTATTTTTGGAAATGCAACTGTTTTTTCTATATCTATTGTCATTGGAATCACAAGCTGGATTCCCATTTCTAAGATTGTACAAGAAGAAACAAAGAGAATTTGGAAAAGCGATTATATAGTGTCAGCACGTTTTTTTGGAGGGAGTTTTTTTTATATATTAAGAAGGCATCTAGCTCCTAATTTTATTCCAGCAATAATGTTTATGGTTGTAACCAATATTGGCAGCGCCATAGCTATTGAATCTACCCTTAGCTTTTTAGGGATTGGGCTTCCCATAGAAGTTATATCTTGGGGGAGCATGTTATCGCTTGCCGAAAAAGCGCTTCTTTCAAATTATTGGTGGATTATCCTTGTGCCTGGTTTATTCCTTGTAACTACACTTATGTGTATAACAAACATAGGTGATTATATAAAAAGAAAAAATACAAAAATGTATGCTAATATTTGATTTTAGGAGGATTTACATGTTAAAAAAATTAATTATGGTTTTTATAGTTTTTGCACTAGCTTTAAGTGGTTGTTCCAGTGGGTCTGCAGGAGCACAAAGTGCTGAAAAGGTACTAGTTTATGGAAGCTCAGATTATACAAGCATTAATCCTGCTTTATATGAGCATGGTGAAATCAACTCCCTTATTTTTAGCGGGTTAACAGCTCACGATAAAAATAATGGCATCATATCAAGCCTTGCTAAAGACTGGCAATATGATGAAACCTCTAAAACATATACGTTTAATTTAAGAGATGATGTAAAATGGCATGATGGTGAAAAGTTTACTGCAGATGATGTTAAATTTACACTTGATGTAATTTTAGATCCTAAAAATGGCTCTGAGATTGCTTCAAATTATGAAGATATAGAAAATATAGAAGTAGTCAGCCCTACCTGTATAAAAATTTCATTAAAAGCTCCAAATGTAGCGCTACTTGAATATTTAACAATAGGAATGCTTCCTAAGCATTTACTAGATGGAAAAGATATTGTAACTGATAAATTTAATCAATTTCCAATAGGAACAGGTCCTTATAAAATGAAAAATTGGGATATGGGACAGAGCATTACCCTTGAAAAAAACAAAGATTTTTATATAAAGGAACCTGAAATTGATAAGATAATATTTAAAATAGTAGAAGATACAAAAGCTAGGGCACTTCAGCTTAAATCTGGTGAGCTTGATTTAGCTCAAATAACTCCTCAAGATTCATCACAGTTTAAAGACAACAGCGATTTTATTTTTATGGATATGAAAACAGCTGATTATAGAGGTATTATGTACAACTTTAATAGCGAATTTTTTAAAGAGAACAGGGAATTGCCAAATATTTTAAGCTATGGAATAGATAGAGATGCAATTGTTAAAAGCGTGGTTTTAGGATATGGGTACAGTGCCTTTTCTCCGCTGCAAGCAGGCCCATATGTAAATGTGAATATGGAAAAGTTTGATTACAACAAGGAAAAAGCAAAATCTGAACTTGAGAAAGCTGGATGGACTTTAGATTCAAATGGCATATATGAAAAGAACGGCAAAAAATTATCTTTTACTGTAAACTGCAGAGCAGGAGATCAGGTGAGAATAGATATAGCTAATATTTGCTCTCAACAATTAAAAGAAATAGGAGTAGATATGAAAGTAGCTGTTGTTTCAAAGGTTGATTGGGAAAATCAAGATGCATATTTAATTGGATGGGGTAGCCCTTTTGATCCAGATGATCATACTTATAAAGTTTTTGGAACTGGTCTTGGAAATAATTATAATTTTTATTCTAATGAAAAAGTTGATAATATCCTTAAAAATGCAAGAGAAACAGCTAATGATGAAGAGAGAATGAAGTTATATAAAGAGTTTCAAGAAGAGATGGCAAAAGATATGCCTTATACATTTATATGCTATATTGATGCTATATATGTATCTAAGCCTTCTATAAAGGGCATTTCCACTGATACAGTGCTTGGTCATCACGGTGTAGGTATATTTTGGAATGTAGCAGATTGGACAAAAGAATAAAGTGAGGTGATATTTTTGCTTAAGGTTAAAAATATGTTTGTGTCTATTAATACTAAATTTGGAAAAGTGCCTGTTATAAGAGATGTATCGCTTTATCTTAAAGAAGGAGAAGTCCTTGCTATTTTGGGAGAATCAGGCTCTGGTAAAACAGTTTTATGTAAAAGCATAATGGGTATTTTGCCTTTTAATGCAAAAATTGAAAAGGGAGAAATTTTATTAGATGATAAAAACTTAGTAAATCTTTCTGAAAAATCAATGCAAAACATACGAGGCAAAGATATATCAATGATATTTCAAGATCCCATGACATCTCTTAATCCAAGTTTGTCAGTTGGAAAACAGATTATGGAAGCTGTTTTAAAGAATAAAAAGGTGAGTAAAAAGGAAGCTAAGAATATAACTTTAGATTTAATGAGTAAAGTGGGTTTTGAAAATCCTAATGAGAGGTTTAATGGGTATCCACATGAATTTTCTGGAGGTATGATACAAAGAAGCGTTATAGCTTGCGCCCTTTCCTTAAATCCTAAAGTATTAATTGCAGATGAACCTACAACAGCTTTAGATGCAACGCTACAATTGCAAATTTTAGATCTTCTACTTGAGATTAAAAAAAATACCGGAATTTCAATTTTATTTGTAACTCATGATTTAGGAGTAGTATCAAAGATAGCAGATAGAGTGGCTGTTATGTATGCGGGAAAGATCATAGAAACAGGAACGTTAAAAGAAATTTTCTCTGATTCTCGCCATCCTTATACATGGGGGCTTTTGGATTCATTGCCTTCTTTGCACAATGATAAATTGTATTCTATACCTGGAAATCCTCCCAGTATATGGCAAAAATATAAAGGGGATGCATTTGCTATGAGGAATCCTTATGCTTTAAAAATTGATTATGAAAAAGAGCCTCCTATGTTTAAAGTAAGCGATACACATTATGCAGCTACTTGGCTTTTGCATGAAAATGCACCTTTAATACAAAGAGGTAAAATTTAATAAAATGAATGAAAAAATTGTGCAAGTTTTCAATTTAAATCAGCACTTTTCTATAAACAACAAATTAACTATAAAAGCTGTAAATGATGTATCTTTTTATATCTATAAAGGTGAATTTTTGGGACTTATAGGAGAGTCAGGCTCAGGAAAATCTACACTTGGTAAGAGTATAATGCAAATAAATAGACCTACAAGCGGCAGGGTATATTTTTATGATAAGGAAATATCAAATAAGAAAGTTTATAATGATGAAAAAAAGTGGATTAGTAGAAACATGCAGATGACTTTTCAAGATTCTGTATCTTCTTTAAATCCTAGGATGCTTATTAAGGATATTATTGAAGAGCCTCTTTTTATACAGAGGGTTTTTAAAACTAAAGATGAAAGAATGAATAAGGTTTATGAGCTTATGGATTTAGTGGGGCTTGATAGGATATATGGGGAATATTTTCCATATGAATGCTCAGGTGGCATGAGGCAGCGTGTAGGTATTGCAAGAGCGCTTGCCCTTAATCCTAAAGTTTTAATTGCTGATGAACCAATCGCTTCTCTTGATATTTCTATTCAAGCTCAGATAATAAATTTGTTCATAAAATTAAAAAAAGAGATGGGATTAACTTGTTTGTTTATTTCCCATGATTTGCGCATGATTAGATATGTTTGCGATAGGGTGGCTGTTATGAATAAAGGCAGCATTGTTGAAATTAAAAAAACAAATGATTTATTTAATAATCCAAGCCATGAATACACTAAAAAACTTATTTCTTCTATGCTTTTTGTGGAATAAAACACCCTATAAAATGATTCGGCCTCTTTATACTGACTATTTTATAGGGTGTTTTTATTAAAGACAAATTTTATATTCTAAAACGTAACTTTCTATTAGTTTTCTATTATCTAAAATTACTAAAAAATCTAGAGAAAAAGCTTGGTAAACTGAATGTTTGAGAATTTGATTTAACTGTATTATTTGCATTACTATTAGTTTTAGTTTCACTTGGTTTTTCAGGTAAAGTAGTTACTCTATTTATTATAATATCATCATATGATACAGTTTCTTCTGATAAATTTCCATTTGCATCCATCTTTCTGATGATCATAGGATCTGAAGACATTGGTGGCACAGCAAATGCAGATACTGCGGATAAAGCACTTGTTAATACCATTGTTGCTATGATCTTTTTAATATTATTATTCATTTAAATTTCACTCCTTAAAAACACATAATTGTTAATATTTGTTAATTTTTATTGGTGTATGTTCTATTTTATCAAATGATAATATCGATATCGATTTATTTTTTATATTATTTTAATTTTATTTAATTTTTATTAAAAATTAAATTCTTCTATTAGCTCATTATAAGGGCAATTATTTGTAGAAAGATTATGAAAGCCATTTTATAAATAATATGATATAATTATAGTAAAATGAAGTTAGAGGGTTTTATTTATGGATGAAATTTTAACAATGCTTAAAAATATGAGCAATGATATGCAAAAATTAAATGACAAAATAGATACTGGGTTGCAAGGGTTAAATGACAAATTAGATAACACTAAAAAAGAATTAAATGACAAAATAGATATTGGACTACAAGGATTAAATGACAAATTAGATAATACTAAAAAAGAATTACAAGATGAAATACATAATCTGGATATTAAAATGCAAGAAAATATAAGCAATCTAAGATCTGATATAGTTAAAGATATATCTCAAGAATTGATTGCAGTTGCAGATGCTATTTCAAAAGAGCTTAAATCAATAAGAGAAGATTATAATAAAACCAAGGAAGATACGGAAATTTTAAAAAAGGATGTTGAAGCAATAAAAATAAACTTAAATTATTTAGAAGATGTTACTGCAAGAAATCAATACGATGTTCAAAAATTACAAAAGCTTGGCAAAGTATTAGTGGGATAATATATGTTTTTTTATAGAAAATAAAGCAAAACATCTGTTTTATAAGATTGTTTTGCAATTTTTTTTATTTAATCTTTACCATCCAAATATTGAAAATGAAATATTTTCCTTATAATTTTTAATAGCTTCTCTTATATAGTCTACAGTATTATTAGGAAGGTTATCAGAATTTACCCAAATTAATTCATCGCATTTACCAGGTTCTAGAATTTGTAAATCACCACTCCATTTTTCGCATCTAAAAAAATAATCAACTCTTTCTTGCAAAATCTTCTTTCTATGCATAACTTGAACTATTTCAAGATCTTTTTTCAAAATGATAATTCCTGATTCTTCTTTTGCTTCCCTTATCATTGCGGAATAAACATCTTCGCCACCATCAATGTGCCCTGCAATTACGCTATAATTTCCATCTTCATATCCTGTATTAAATCTTCTTTGTAACAAAATTTCATCTTTATCTTTATTTATTAAAAATAAATGTACAGCAACGGGGAAAGTAATTCTAGTCAAAAGAACACCCTCTATCTTCATAATAATATGATTATCATATAATGATCAATTAAAATATACAATAAAAAAAGAAGCTTTTGCGTAAAATATATGCAAAAGCTTTAACTATTTTAAATTAGTTAATATTCATTATATTCCCAATTGATAAACAAATTGCTTCTATAGTTTTGAAGCTTTGCTCTTTGGCATAAATGGAGTTTGTGCATAGATAAAAATCTTTTGTGTCAAACTCAATGTTCTCATCTTCACAAATGTCAACAACAGCAATATAAGTTGGCACTTCATTGCTTATATTTCCAAGGCTAAGTGGAAAGTCAAAACATTTATTTTCATCAAAATTAATAATCCCACTTTGTTTTAAATTTGTTATCATTATCTTTTTTAACATATCATCATTTTTCATCTTGCAATATGGCATATCATAATAACAAGTTTCAATTTTTAAATGACTAAATACAGATTTTAAAAAGCTTTCAAAATTATTTTCAAATTTATTAAGGGATAGGCATTTATTGCTACGAAATTCAATGCTTAAAAGCGCATCCCTTAATGAACTTGTAAGCTTTATAGAGTAAATAGATATATCTTCGTTATCATTAATAAAATCCACTATTTTATTAATACAATTTTTTGAAATATTATCTACAGTATTATTTAAAAATTTAATGCTATAGGAGGTAGATGAAGGGGTTGAAATATTTTCGTAGCTCTTTATATAAGGCATAACAGAAAGCATATAATCTATATCAGAAAATGCTCCTTGTTTTAAGAGTGTAATTTTTGTTCCACATGCAGATTCGCCAGATGAACCAAATATGCAAATGCTTCCATTTAATTTATCTTTTATTTGAGACATTATGATGCCAGCGCAGCACATTATGGCAGAGGAAATATTATTTGCTTTTGTATGACCTTCATATCCTGCGTCCATATCAAAAATAAGCCCTATTTTGGGATGGCCTGAACCTATTTGTGCAAAAAAACAATTTTTAACATCCATAAAGTCCTTTTCGATTTTAAATCCATATTTACCTAATTTATCGCATAAAAAATTTAAACATTGATTTTCTTCAAATGATAATTCCGGATTTGAATATAAAAATGAAAAAATTTCTTCAAATTCAGGTTTTAAAATAGAGAAATTAGAATGTATTTCTTGAATCAATTTATACCAGCGCCTCCTTTTAAAGATGAATTGCTACATACTAAATATTATTTGTATAATTTCTTAAACAATACCTTTTTATTTAATACAATATTTGACTAAAAATACATACTGCACACTATATATGATATAATAAAATTAATAAGGTGGAGGATTTAATGAAGGATTTACCATTAATAGATGCAATTTTAAAATATAAAAATAATAAAAAAATTATTTTTTCTATGCCAGGCCATTTAAATGGCAGGGGGTTTGATACTCCATTTGGAAAGGAATTATATTTAAATCCATTTTGTTTTGATTTAACAGAATCTGAAAGTTTAGATAATTTACACAATCCGAAATCTTCAATAAAAGACGCTTTAGAAAAATTAAAGAATTATTATGGATCTTATAAATCGTATTTTATTTTAAATGGAACAAGTTTAGCAAATTTAATAGCAGGATTTTCTTGCTTTAATGAAAATGATGAAATTCTTATAGAAAGAAATAGCCATGTTTCTATATATAATTTAATTAAACTTAGAAAGCTAAAACCTATTTATTTTATGCGAGATATTCACAAAGGATATGGAATATATTTATCGCTTGATTCAAAAGCTTTAAAGGATAAAATTGACCAAAATCCCAATATAAAGGGAATATTTTTAACATATCCTACTTATTTTGGATCTGTATCTGAAATTAGCCATATTATTGAATATGCTAAATCAAAAGGAATTTATGTTATTATTGATTCAGCACATGGAACTCATTTTGGAGTCCACGATCTTTTGCCAAAACATGCTGTAAATTTAGGTGCTGATATAGTTTCTATGAGCGCTCATAAGACTATTCCAAGCCTTGGGCAAACTTCATTTCTTCATTTAAATAATGAAAAAATTGAAAAAAAGATTGATTACTATTTTAATATTTTCACCACAACAAGTCCATCATATTTAATGATGAGCACCATGGATTATGGACGATATTTACTTGAAAATCATGGATATAATTATTATGATAATGCAATAAATATGTGCTTAAATTTAAAAAGTAAAGTAAATTTTAATTTAGACAAAATTAAAATCATAGAAGATGAAGAGGATTTTAAAATTGATCCAACCAGAATCAATGTCTTTTCTAATTTCATCTCTTCTGAAAAATTAGCAAAGTATTTATACGATAATGGAATTGTTGGTGAAATGGCTATTGGAAATGTATATACTTTAATAATGAGCCCATTTAACAAACAAGAGGAATACGACCTTTTATATTTACATTTAAAAACCATAAATGATATAATTAAAGGTAAACCAAAAAAAAATATTATAAATCCTCCTATGGTTCCACCAAAAAAATTAGATATTCATGAAACTTTAGAAAAAGAAAGTGAATATGTGGATATAAAATATGCCAAAAATAAAATATGTGGGAGAAATGTTTTAATATATCCTCCAGGAATTCCAATAATAGTAGAAGGTGAAATATTTACTACGGAAATTATTGATTTTATATATGAAAATAAAGGAAAAGATATACATGGGCTAATGGATGAAAAAGTATGTGTATTAAAATGAAGTAGGTGACATTACATATTGGGTAAATTTATAGTGTTAGAAGGAATAGATGGTTCTGGAAAAAGCACACAAATGAAATATATAGACGAGTTTTTATCTTCTAAGAATATTAAATATATTTGCACAAGAGAGCCAGGTGGGATAAAAATATCAGAAGACATACGAGAAATAATACTTGATAAAAATAATACTGCAATGGATGATAAAACAGAAGCTTTGCTATATGCAGCATCAAGAAGGCAACATTTAGTTGAAAAAATACTTCCATCTTTAAAAAATGATTGCCATGTAATATGCGATAGATTTGTCTTTTCTTCCTTAGTATATCAAGGATATGCAAGGGGAATTGGAATTGATGAAGTATTTCAAATAAATAGCTTTGCAATACAAAGTAAATTTCCGGATCTAACAATTTTCATCGATGTAAATATTGATACAGCTATAAAAAGAATGAAAAATAGAGAAAAAATGGATAGGCTTGATCTTGAAAATTTAGATTTTCATAAAAAAACCATAACAGGATATGAAGTTGTAATGGAAAAGTATAAGTGGAATATAGAAAGAGTAGATGGCGCTTTAGATGAAATTCTCGTATTTGAGCAAATTAAAAATATTTTAACAAAAGAGCTATTAAATTAATAAATCAATAACATTATAATAATATATAAAGGAGTGTTAAATATGAAATTAGTAATTGCTATTGTTCAAGATGATGATGCTATGGATGTAATCGACAGTTTAAACGAAGGCGGTTTTAGGGTTACTAAGCTTGCTACAACTGGCGGATTTTTAAAGGCTGGGAATACAACTCTTATGATTGGTGTTGAAGATGAAAAAACTGATAAAGTGGTTAAAATTATAGAGGATGTTTGTAAAACAAGAAAACAAGTGGTTACTCCGCCATCTCAAGTAACAGGATCTTCAGGAGTATATGTTCCATATCCAATGGAAATAAAAGTTGGTGGGGCTACAGTGTTTGTAGTTAATGTTGACCAATTTGTTAAAATTTGATTTTTTGCTAATGAAAAATGATTTTTGAAGACATTTTTGGAAATGATGAAATAAAAAACATGCTTTTAAATTTTATCAAAAATAAAAATATCCCTCATGCATTGTTGTTCTATGGTGATGATGGAATTGGAAAAAAACAAATTGCTAAAGGCTTTGCTTGCCTAATGATGGATCTTCATAAGATTAAAGAGCATCCAGACATTTATATTTACTCTCTTAAAAAAGATAAAAAATCATTAGGTGTTGAAGATATAAGGCTTATTATTGAAGAAACAAATAAAAAGCCATTTATTTCTTTTAAAAAAATAATTATAATAGATGAATTTCATAGGGCAACAGAATCAGCTCAAAATGCTTTTTTAAAGACTTTAGAGGAGCCAAATAAAAACATAACAATAATATTAATTGTTGAAAATATTAAAAATGTTTTAGATACTATTAAATCAAGATGCCAAATATTGAGATTTAAACCTTTAAAAAATGAAGAACTTAAACTATTCCTTTGTAAAGAATTTAAAAATATAGATGAAGATAAAATTAACATGTCTATAACTTTTAGTCAAGGTGTGCCTAAAAGAGCGAAGATGTTTTTAGAAGATGATTTTTTTGTGGAGCTAAGAGAGGATGCCTTTCGAATATTAAATTTTAAAAAATTAGGATTTGATGAAATAATTAAATTTAACAAAATTTTTGAAAAGTATAAAAATTCCTGGGAAGAGCTTTTGACTTTTATCTTGATTTATATAAGGGATTTATTATTATTTAAAGATAATGTAAATGTTAACTTATTGATGAATAAAGATAAAATGGATCAAATTGATGAATTATCTTTAAAATATAACTATACAGAACTATTTATTTTATTTCAAAATATAAATAAAGCTATTCAAATGTTGAAAAGCAATGTGAACACAATTTTAGTATTAGAGCAATTTATGATATTTACGAGGGAGGCACTGTAGTTTGACAAAAGTTGTTGGAGTAAGATTTAAGGAAGCAGGAAAGATATATTACTTTTGTCCGCTGGATTTTGACATTAAAACAGGAGATTTTTTAATTGTTGAAACTGTAAGGGGAATAGAATTTGGTCAATGCATAACTGGAATTAAATTTGTAAGTGATGAAGAAATTGTGTCACCACTAAAAAATGTTATTAGAATAGCAACAAGTGATGATTTAAAGACCAATAGAGAGAATAAAATTAAAGAAAAATATGCTTTTACTGTTTGTCTTGAAAAAATAAAGGATCATAATTTACAAATGAAATTAAGCGATGTTGAATATATATTTGATTGTAATAAAGTTATATTTTATTTTACTGCAAGTGGAAGAATAGATTTCCGTGACTTAGTTAAAGACCTTGCATCTATATTTAAAATTAGAATAGAACTAAGGCAAATTGGGGTTAGAGATGAATCGAAAATGATAGGCGGACTAGGAGTTTGCGGTAGAACTCTTTGCTGCTCCTCGTTTTTAAAAGAATTTGCTCCAGTTTCTATAAAAATGGCAAAAGAACAAAATCTTTCATTAAATACAAGCAAGATTTCTGGGGTTTGCGGAAGGTTTATGTGCTGTTTAAATTATGAACAAACTACATATGAATGCATAAGAAAGAAACTACCTTCTATAAATTCTGAAGTTAAAACTGCACTTGGAAGAGGGAAGGTTGTTCAAAACTCTGTAGTGAAAGAAAATGTTTCCGTAAAACTATCTATTAATGATGATGAGGTTATAAAGGATTTTTCAATTTACGATGTAGAGCTTATATCTGGAACATATGAAGGATTGGTTCCTGAAAATGATATTAAGCTCGATATTGAAATTGAAAATGGTGGGGAAGAAATATTAAAAGATTTGTTTGATGAAGGTTTTGGAGGTTAAGATGAAATGTAGCATCAAAATTCCGCAATCAATTATAGAATCTAATTATGATAAACTAATTGATACAGCTGCTAATATAGATGGAATTATAGCATATCAAATTGTAAGTGAAAGAAATATAATAAACATTGTGTTTGATGAGAACTATGTTAGCGAGAATAAGATTAAATTGCAATTTGAAGATTTGTATTTTACTTTAGAATAATACTGTTATTTATTATGAAAACATGTTAAAATATATTTGTTTAAAAGCTATAGTGGTTATGGAGGTGTTTTATTATGGCATATAAAATTGAAGATACTTGTATAGCGTGTGGAACTTGTTTACCAGAATGTCCAGTAAATGCTATATCAGAAGGATCAGTTTATACTATTGACCAAGATACTTGTATTAGCTGTGGTGCTTGCGCATCTGTTTGTCCAGTTGAGGCACCTATAGAAGGCTAATATGAAAAAAGAGTTACCATTTGGTGACTCTTTTTAATTTAAATAGGAGGATCTTATGAAAGAAGATGAAACTTTAGATGACCTTCAAATAAAGGGTTTAAAAATATATCAAAAAAAACAAGGCTTTAGATTTGGAATGGATGCTGTACTTTTAGCAAATTTTTCCAAAGTTTTAAAATACAATAAAGTCATAGACTTATGTTCAGGAACTGGAATCATACCTTTTATAATTGCAGGAAAAAAAGAATATAAAAATATTATTGGGCTTGAAATACAAGATGATCTTGTGGAAATGGCAAATAGATCTTCAAAGTTAAATAACCTTGAGGAAAAAGTAAATTTCTTTAAATGCGATATTAAAGATTTACAATACTTAAAGTCACTTTCAAAAGTAGATGTTGTTACAGTCAATCCTCCATATAAAAAAAACAACAGTGGTATTTTAAATTTAAATGAAAAAGATAGAATATCAAGACATGAAATATTATGCACACTTGAAGATGTTATTTTAGCATCTTTTATTTTATTAAAAGATAATGGAAGGCTTTATATGGTAAATCGTGCAGAAAGAATTTGCGACTCTATATGTGAAATGAGGAAACATAAAATAGAACCAAAAACCATACAATTTGTTCAAAGCAAAAAAACAAAAGGACCTCATTTATTTTTAATTGAAGGTCAAAAATATGGAGGTAAATTTTTAAAAGCAATGCCAACTCTTAACATATATGACGATAATCTTAACTATACAGATGATATAGTGAACATATATAGTTAAAGAAAATCTCACATATTCCTCACATATTAGTAGTATAATCACCTTAAAATGAAATAATTATATAGAATAGGAGCAAATATGGATTTTTCAAAGTTAAAAAGATATAGTATATTTGGAGTTACAGTATTATTTTTACTATCATTTACAATATTGATATATAGCGTTAAAAATCAAATTGAAGAAGAAAATGCTAGAAGTTCAGCTAATGTTGAAACATCAGTAGAGTATGTGATTAAAAGCAATAAGATAATTGATACAATGTTTATTTAATATAATAAGTGTTTAATAGAGGTGCGCAAATATCATGATTATAAAAAAGCAAATTAAAATAAATGGTATGAGCTGTTCTGGGTGTGAATTAAAAATTGAAAATAAATTAAGAAAGCTTGAAGGAGTAAAATCTGTTAAAGCAAGTTATGTTAAATCAAATTTAAATATTGAATATGATAAGGATTCTGTAAATTTAGATAAGATAAATGATACAATTGAATCAATTGGATATGAAATTTGCATGGAAAATAAAAACAATATGTCTTTATTGCAATTTATTGGTTTTTTTATTATAATAATCGCTATTTACGTGATAATTAACAATACTATAGGATTTAAGGTTATTCCAAAAATAGAAGGCAGCATGGGATATGGGCTTTTATTTATTGTAGGTATGATGACATCTATACACTGCGTTGCCATGTGTGGAGGAATAAATTTATCTCAATGTTTAAATTATAAAAAAGATTTAGAAAATAAAAAGAATATCTATAATATTATACCAAGCCTGCAATATAATAGTGGAAGAATAATATCTTATACTATTATTGGCGCAATAGTTGGAGCAATCGGATCTGCAATTTCTTTTGGCGGCACTGCAAAAGGATTAATTGCAATTTTATCAGGTATTTTCATGATAATAATGGGATTTAACATGATGAATATATTCCCTTCTTTAAAGAAAATTGTACCTAAGATGCCTAAAATATTTGCATCAAAAATATATTCTAAAAAAAGAAATATTGGTCCATTTGTTATAGGGCTATTAAATGGATTGATGCCATGTGGACCGCTTCAATCTATGCAAATATATGCATTAGGGACAGGCAGTGCAATAAAAGGAGCGCTTTCTATGCTTTCCTTTAGCCTTGGGACTTTTTTGTTGATGTTTTTATTTGGAGTTGTAAGTACTTTAATTAGCGGAAAGTTTACAAAAACTATGATGAAAGTCAGCGCTTTGCTTGTAATGTTTTTAGGCATTATAATGCTTGGAAACGGGCTTAGTCTATCAGGAATAAATGTTATGGCATCAGCAAATTTGTTCTCAAATGATAAAAATGTTGCTAAAATTCAAGATAATATACAGTTAATTTCTACAGAGTTAAAAGGAAATGAGTACGATCCCATTGTTGTTAAAAAAGGAATTCCAGTAAAATGGACAATTAAGGTTTCAAAAGAAAATTTGAATGGATGCAATGAACAAATAATTATACCTAAGTATAATATTGATAAAAAATTGCAAGTAGGCGATAATATAGTTGAGTTTACTCCAGATGAAGAAGGAGTAATAAATTATAGCTGCTGGATGGGCATGATAAAAAGCCATATAACAGTAAAATAATTATTAAAGGAGTTGATAAAGTGAAAAAAAGTCATATTTTTGTTGTAGAGGGAATGTCTTGTAGCCATTGTGAAAATTCAGTTAAAAATGCAGTTTCTGCTTTATTAGGAGTTGAAAATGTAGTAGTTGATTTAAAATGCAAAAATGTTACAGTGTACTTTGATGATGAAAAACTTGCGGAAGAAGACATAATAAATGCAATTGAAGATCAAGGATATGATGTTATAAAATAAATTTAAAAGTCAATTTTGTATTATGTATAAAATTGACTTTTATTATAATTATATCCGCATGTAGTCAATAAAATCAAATAGAAAATTGTATAAATGAAGGAAAATATAAAATATATTTACTGATTAATAACTAAATATATCAAAATTATTTAAAATATTAATCTTTATTAAGTTTTTATTAAAACTATTGATTTTTTTTCTTGAATAATTTATTATAAAAATGTACTTATATATAATTTGATTAATTAAGAAATTATTTCTCAAATACTTACAAATAAAAAGATACCTTTACTTTTGCGCTCTGGAAACAGAGTGTTTTTTTTATGCAATTCATATTTAATTAAAAATTAAATTATTGTTAAAATGATAATTTAATTAAAAAAATGTGATATAATATGTGAAAATATTAAATAAATGGAGACGATTATGTATGACAAAGGTAATCAATCATATTTATTTATATATAGAATTATTTAAATATGGAATATCTTCACTATTATCATCATTTGTTGATGTTGGAATATTTGCTTTATTTTTAGTAATTTTTACAAAATCAAGTGCATTTGAAATTTTTATATATACTTTTATTGCTAGAGTTATATCGGGTATTTTTAATTATTACTTAAATAAAAAATTTGTATTTCAAATAAAAGAAAAAAATAAAAGTGGCGCATTAAAATTTTGCTTAATATTCTTTTTGAGAACTGTAGCAAGCTGGTTTTTTGTAGAGCTTATTTTAAAATTTAAAATAATACCAGCAGCATTTGCAAAAATGATCGTTGATACATCAATGTTTCAATTTAACTATATTTTTCAAAAAAAACTTGTGTTTCAAAAGAAAAATTAATTAAAGCTAATAAGTTTGACTATTTTACTAGCATCAAATCTATAATGACCACTTATTTTAGTAGGCCAAGTTTTGAGAACATCCTCTTCTCTCTTAGGTTGGCCAGCATTATGAATTAGATAAGGAATGCCTTTTTTATTGCGCTTATCTGAAATAATGCCTATATGGTTTGTACCAAATGTGACAATATCACCAGGTTGCCACTCCTTAATATCATTAACATCTAAGGTTAAAGAAGTGGCAGTCCTATCAAAATAAACCTTCAAATCCTGAACTCGCCTAAAATCAATATTTGGATCAGGCTTTCCATCACTTAATGGATAAAGATCAATATTATTTTTAATATCTTCATCTACCATTTCTTTTAAAGAAAAACCAGCATTTTTAAAAGCTCTCCAAACCACATCTGTACATACACCGATGTTATCAGGTGGATATCCACCTACAAAGTATTCACCATTATATTTAGGTTTATTTTCTGCATCTTTTTTAGCACCATCTAAAATATCAGTATAATCATCAATTCCATTTTTATTAAAGTCTGATCTGCTATGTATAACTTCGATGTTAAAATCCTTTGAAGTATAGTACTTTACAGGAATAACTCCGAAATAATTAATAACATATATTATTAAAAAAATTACAGAAAACAGTAAAAGTAAAGCTATAAATATACGGTTTTTTTTAAACATTTTTCACCTCAATTGTAATATATTTATTTTATTTTACCACAAAATTAAAAAGCTTGTGCTAAAATAAAATTAGAGTTAAGATTTAATATAAGCATAAATTGATAAAGTTGGAGAGGTATATGATACGAAAATTAAACAAAGATGATAATTGTTGGTGTGGAAGCCAAAAAAAATATATAGATTGCCATTGTGAATTTGATGAAAAAATTGAATATTATAAATCTTTAGGTTACACTGTTCCAAGTAGAGATATAATAAAAACCAATAGGCAAATTGAAAGAATTAAAGAAAGTTGCAAAATAAATATTGCTGTGCTCGATAAAGTGGCAGAACATATAAGAGAAGGCATGACTACATTAGAAATAGATAAAATAGTAAGCGAAACTACAAAAGCTTTAGGAGGAACATGTGCACCTTTAGGTTTTGAAGGGTATCCAAGAAGCGTATGTGTTTCAATTAATGAAGTAGTATGCCATGGAATACCTTCAGAAAGGACAATTTTAAAAGATGGAGATATTGTAAATATAGATGTTTCTACAAGATATAGGGGATGTTATTCCGATTCATCTAGAATGTTTTGCATTGGCAATGTAAGTGAAGCAAAAAAGAAGCTTGTTGAAGTTACAAAGGAATGTGTAGAATTAGGCGTTAAAGAAGTTAAACCCTGGAGACTTATGGGTGAAATGTCAAATGCTGTAAATAAACATGCCATGAAAAATGGATACTCTATAGTAAAAGAAGTTGGTGGTCATGGTATTGGCCTTGAATTTCATGAGAATCCATTTGTAAGTTATGTAGCAAAATCAGGTACTGGAATGCTGATGGTCCCTGGAATGATGTTTACAATTGAACCAATGGTAAATATGGGATCAAATAAGGTTTTTGTAGATAAATACGATGGATGGACAATATATACTAGGGATGGCAAACCTTCAGCCCAGTGGGAAGTTACAGTTTTAGTAACACAAGATGGGTGTGAAGTAATTACTTATTAAATAATTTCACAAAAGGCCTTATGGTTCATAGGGCCTTATATGATTTTACATGTGAAAGAAATATTGTTAAAATGATTTATATTAAATTAATATTTATAAAATTTAAAATAGGATGTGATATAATGTCAGAGCCTACTCTAGTTATTTTAGCAGCAGGGCTTGGGTCAAGGTATGGAAGCTTAAAACAGATTGACCCTATAGATGAAAATGGAAATTTAATCATAGATTTTTCTATTTATGACTGTTTAAAAGCTGGATTTAAAAAACTTGTATTTATTATTACAAGGGAAATGGAAGATGATTTTAGAAAAATAATAGGGAATAGGATAGAAAAATATATTGAAGTAAAATATGTTTTTCAAGATTTAAATGATTTGCCAGAAGGGTATACGTGTCCAATCGATAGGGTAAAACCTTGGGGCACTGGTCAGGCTGTTTTATCATGTGAAAAAATAATTAATGGACCATTTGCAGTTATAAATGCAGATGATTATTATGGAAAAAATTCTTTTAAAATTATGTATGACTTTTTAATGAAAACAAATGATGATAATTTAAATTTTGCAATGATAGGATATATCATGCAAAATACGCTTACAGATTTTGGATATGTATCAAGAGGAGTTTGTTCAGTAGATGAAAATTTTAAACTAACTAAAATAGTTGAACGAACCCATATATATAAAACAGAATATGGGGCAATTTATAAGGATGATAAAGATGGAGAACTTATACCTCTTGACAATGAAACCATAGTATCCATGAATTTTTGGGGTTTTACAAGCGGCATTTTTCCAAAGCTTAGAGCTATTTTTAAAGATTTTTTAGATGTTTATTTAAAAGAAGAACCTTTAAAATCTGAATTTTTTTTGCCAAATGCAGTTGGAATATTAATAGAGAAAAAAATTGCAAATGTACATGTTTTTAAATCTTTAGATAAATGGTTTGGAGTAACTTATAAAGATGATAAACCTGTTGTTATGCAAATGATAAAGGATTATAAAAAGGATGGTTTATATCCAAGTAATTTATGGGAGGAACAAAATGGATAATATAATAAATAGTTTTTGCTTTAATGGGGAGTGTATAGAAAAGCATTCATATGGCAATGGACATATAAATGACACTATTATAGCTATATTTAAAGATGAGGATGATAAAATAAACAAATATATACTTCAAAGGATAAATAAATACGTGTTTAAAGATCCAGAAGCCCTTATGGAAAATATAGTTAATATAACTTCTTATTTAAAAGATGAAATAATTAAAAACCATGGAGATTATAAAAGAGAAACCTTAAATGTGATATTTTGCAAAGATGGCAAATCATTTTATATAGATGAAAATGGTGAATATTACAGAGCCTTTGAATTTATAGAAGGAACTGTAAGCTATGACAGAATTGAAAAATTAGAAGATTTTTATGAAAGCGGAGTAATATTAGGAAAGTTTCACAATTTATTAAAGGATTTTCCTGCAGAAACACTTAACGAAACTATAAAGGATTTTCACAATACTAAAAAAAGAATAGAAAACCTTAAAAAAGCAATTAATGAAGATGCTTTTGACAGAGTAAAATTAGTGAAAAATGAAATTGATTTTGCTTTATCTAAAGAAGATGAAATGGGCATACTTGTTGATATGCAAGAAAGAGGTGAATTGCCATTAAAGGTAACTCACAATGATACTAAATTAAATAATATTTTAATAGATAAAAAAACCAATAAAGGTATTTGTTTAATAGACCTTGATACAGTTATGCCGGGATTATTAGTGAATGATTTTGGCGAGTCCATACGATTTGGAGCAAATACCGCAGCTGAAGATGAAAAAGATTTAAAAAAAGTAAGTTTAAATTTAGAATTATTTGAAACTTATTTAAAAGGTTTCCTAGATGGAATGGGAGATGGAATTACAGAAAATGAAATAGATATGTTATGCATGGGAGCTAAAGTTATGACCTATGAAAATGGAATTAGGTTTTTAACAGATTATTTAGAAAATGATAAGTACTTTAAGATTTCAAGGGAAGGTCATAATTTAGATAGGTGCAGAGTTCAATTTAAGCTTATAGAAGAAATGGATGAAAAATGGGATAGCATGATTAAAATAGTAAAAAGCTATAGATAAAAGGAAGTGCATTAAGTGGAGAAGAAACCTAATATAGTATTAATAACAGTGGACCAGATGAGAAGGGATTGTTTAGGCGCTTTAGGCCATCCTGTTGTGGAGACACCAAATTTAGATTCTATGAAAAGAAATGGTTTTGTGTTTACTAAGGCATATACTGCGGTGCCTTCATGTATTCCTTCTCGTGCTGCACTTTTAACAGGGCTTTCTCAAAAAAAACATGGCAGGGTAGGCTATAAAGATGGAATACCATGGAATTATAAAAACACTATTGCATCAGAATTTTCAAATGCAGGCTATCATACTCAAAGCATAGGTAAAATGCATGTTTTTCCTGAAAGAAGTTTATGTGGTTTTCACAATGTTATATTGCACGATGGATATTTACATCATTCTAGAGACTATAAAAGAATTGCTTCTGAAACATTTGCAAATAATGACGATTACTTATTTTGGTTAAAAAAAGAAAAGGGTATAGAATGTGATTTAACTGACAGCGGACTAGAATGTAACTCTTGGGTTGCAAGGCCATTTCCCTATGAAGAAAAATATCATCCCACAAATTGGTGTGTAAGTGAATCTATAGATTTTTTAAGAAGAAGAGATACCACTAAGCCTTTTTTTATGTTTACATCATTTGTAAGGCCTCATTCTCCTCTAGACCCTCCAGAGTTTTATTTTAATATGTATGATAAACAATGCTTTGAATATCCTTTAATTGGAGAATGGGCAGATAAAGAAGATATAAAGGAAAATGGTCTTAATATCGATGCTAAATGGGGAATTATTTCTGGTAAATCCATGCATAGAGCTAAGGCGGCATATTATGGCTCAATCACTCACATTGACCACCAATTAGGAAGGCTTTTTCAAGCTTTTGGTGAGCATAATATTTTAAAAGAAACCATATTTATTTTTGTTTCTGATCATGGAGATATGATGGGAGATCACAATTTCTTTAGAAAGGCTTTGCCATATGAAGGCTCTTCTGGAGTTCCACTTATAATTTATGATCCAGGAAATATTTTAAATGCAAGTCAAAATAAAGTTATAAATTCTTTAATAGAACTTAGAGATATTATGCCTACGCTGCTTAATATGGCTAATATTGAAGTTCCACAGGATGTTGATGGAAAAAGCTTTTTAAAGGCTTTATATGATGAAAATTTTGAATTAAGAGAATATATTCATGGTGAGCATGAGCTTTTAGAGTATTCCAATGAATTTATTGTTACAAAAAAAGATAAATACATTTGGTTTTCTCAAACTGGAGAAGAACAATACTTTGACCTTTTAAATGACCCTAAAGAGCTTTTTAATGCAATTAATTTACCAGAAAATAAAGAGCGAGTGGATTATTTGCGCAAAAAATTGATATTTGAATTAAAGGATAGAGAAGAAGGCTATACTGATGGCAAAGTGTTAATAAAGGGTAGAAAAGCTAAAACTGTATTAAATCATATTTTAAAGCATAATAGCAACTAGAGAGATTGTCTAGTTGCTTAAATTATTTCTAATATATCGTCGTATATAGCTCTAACTATTTCATATGATTCCTTTCTTTCATGAGCAGTAACTGCAACTACAGTTTCCTTATCAGGTGCAACTATGCAGTATTGTCCAAATACACCATCAGCTCTAAAAGTTCCTTCCCTTGAGCATTGCCAAAGATGATAACCATAACCGCACTTTGTTTCAGGTTCATCAAAGCCTTGAATGCTAGAATCAACAATATCAGAAAGTGCTTTGTTTAAATAATTTTCTGATATTATACGCTTATCGTTGTATACACCCTTATTTAAAAGCATTATACCTAAACGAAGATATTCATTAGTTGTTAAATATAATTTAGATGCTCCATTTGTATGACCATATTCATCAGAGCGCCATAAAGGGTTTTTAATTTCTAAAACATCAAATAACCTTGGAATGAGGAAATCCCTTAAATTTGATCCAGAAACCTTTTCAACTATTCTAGATAGCATATAAGAGCATGCATTAGAATAAAAGAAAAAATCTCCAGGGTCTTTAGATAAAGGCTCTCTAAAGAAAAGATCAGCATAATCAAGCTTAGATAAAGAATCTTCCTTTGGAATGATCCTCAATATTAACTTACCTGATGCCATGTGCAAAAGGTCTCTTATTGTTATTTTATCAGAATTAAAGGAGGCATTTTCTTTATATTCAGGAAAAAAATCAAGTGCATAATCTGTTAAATTAAACCTTCCTTCATCCAAACAAATGCCAACACCAATAGAAGTAAATGTTTTAGTGCCAGAATATAAGCATTCACTATCATCAAACCTCCACCTATGTGAAAAAGTCCCTTTATCTTTAATATAAACTTCAATTCCATATAAATTTAATTGTTTTTCTAAGATGGTAATTCTAAAATTAGTAAAGATTGAGCTTTTCATAATATATCACCTCCTTCTAGATTTTTAATATACATAATTATACATGAATAAAATTAAAAATTGTTGTTCTAAAAGAACTTTTTAAAAAATTATGAATAATGTAAAATAGGCTTTGTTTTTTTAAGCCATTAATCGAGGAGGAGAAAAAAATGGTTGAAATTAGAGAAATGTTGGCTCCAAAAGGGTCAAACTGCCGTCCTGGTCATACAATACGTGAATTCTTAGGCGTGACAATTCACGAAACAGCTAATACAGGTACGGGAGCAGGAGCCATTAGTCATGCCAGATTTTTACAAACTGGAGGTCAATATAATTCTATTTCATGGCATTATGCTGTAGATGACAAAATTATAACTCATTCAATACCTGAAAATGAAGTAGCCTGGCATGCAGGAGACGGAAGAAGTGGAAATGGAAACAATAAGACAATTGCAATTGAAATTTGTGTAAATCCTGAGAGCAATTTTGAAATTGCAAAGAAAAATGCCATTGAGCTTGCAGCTGATATTTTGATTAGACATAATGTTTTTAAAGTATGGCCATCTTTATTCATGCATAAAGACTGGTCAGGAAAAAATTGTCCTCACAATATAATCGCTTCAAATTGGTGGTATAACTTCAATCAAAGAGTTGAAGATATATTGAATGATTATAATAGACCATCTGAATTAGGCCCACATTATAGAATATATAGAGATCTTCCAGGTTATTATACTGCTTATGATGCTGTACATGGATTTAATGTTAAAAGCACAGTAAAAACAGGCAGTTACTATGTTTTTAAAGAGGTAGAAGGAGCCATAAATGTTTCTACTAAAGGGGATATTCCTGGAACATGGATAAATGCTATTTCAAATGCAAGGGCTAAACTTGAAGAAATAAAAGTGGGAGATACAGTTAGGCTAATAGGATATGTATATGCTGATAGTGAAGGAAATGGAAAGAGCCACTTTAATTATGATCAACTTGGAAAAATAACCAAAATGGCCCCTTTAAGCAGAAAAGCCCCTTTTCATTTTAATACACTTGGATGGGCATATGCAGATTCAATACAAGAGGTACCAAAATAATAATTTAATAAATTTGTTAACATAAACATTACTTAAATAATATTTAATAAATGTTTAAAAATAAGGACTGTCGTAAGATAGTCCTTTTAAATTTAACCATTTAATATAAGTTGCCATAATATATTATAAGCACTTACTAAACAGTAAAATTAATTGATAAATAACAATTTAAATAACTATTTTTTTGTTAACATTATTTATACCACTTTCATATAGTAAGTG
Source organism: Clostridiaceae bacterium (assembly GCA_031549885.1). Classification (GTDB taxonomy): domain Bacteria; phylum Bacillota; class Clostridia; order Clostridiales; family Clostridiaceae; genus WQUF01. Next base: position 3,275 of record JAVBPD010000002.1, on the reverse strand, counting down.
TGAGGATGAAAACTCCAAATTAAGTGAAAGGAAGTGAAAAAGATGATTTATACTAATACGGTGAATATATCTCTTGATGGACATGAGCCATTTAATGTACTTGCAGATCCAGTTACAGATATCACAGGTTTATCAGTTGACAAAACAGCAGATAAGGAATTTTGGGCAGGTGGATATTTAACTTATACTATTACACTAGATAATACTGGTGCAGATAGTAGTAATTTAACTAATGTTCTAATTACTGATACATTACAGGACGAGATGACTTATGTAGTTGATAGTGCTACAATAACAGAAGATGGTACTCCTGTTACTGATATAACTCAAGTCTTTAGAATAACTGGTCAAACCTTAGAGTTTGGAGCACCAACTGCACTAGAAGTTGATGCAAATACAACTACTGTAATCACCTTTCAAGTGTCAAAGGCGTAATAATTTTTGGTGCACTATATCTAATCAAGCATTCTTATATATAAATGGTGAACTCTGTTGCAGCAGCAATATAGTTAAAGTTAGTAATGGTCGTTTACCAGCTCCTAATTTTTATATAGAAGGATGGAGAGATTATTATGGATCACATACTGTTATGTATCGTATCGGCTCAAATTGTGTTGAAATAAAAGAAGAATAATTGAGCAATATGATATTTAAAAAAAGACTTATTTTAAAACTAATTAAAAATTAGCTTTAAATAAGCCTTTTTTAATTGAGAAGTTTCTTTTAAATTCAAACATCTTATTCATTCCTTTTAAAATTTATATTGATATTTTAAGACAAAAGACTAAACATTGACAATATGATTTGTTAATAATAAAATGAATAAAAATTATAATATATTTAAAGCTTTAAAAAAATGATGGGAAGGATTAATGTGAGCGAAAATATAAAACTAGGTAGGTTTTTAAGCTTTGTATTAAGGCACCATCCTGAATCCATAGGCATTGTTTTAGATGAAAATGGGTGGGCTGATGTTGAAGAGCTATTAAAGGCTATGAATAAGTCAAAACATAAAATCAATATGGCAACTTTAGAAGATGTTGTGTTTAAAAATGATAAAAAAAGATATAGCTTTAATGAAGATAAAACTAAAATTAGAGCAAATCAAGGCCATTCAATAAATGTAGATGTTGAATTAAAAGAGGTCGCTCCTCCTGTTGTTTTATATCATGGAACAGCTGAGAGGTTTATTAATAGCATTAAAGGTGAAGGTTTAACGAAACAAGATAGAAATCATGTTCATCTTTCTTTAGATAAGGACACTGCTTTAAAAGTAGGGCAGCGCCATGGAAAATCAGTTGTTTTAATAATTAATTCTAAAAAGATGTGCGAGGATGGATTTAAGTTTTACTTATCTGAAAATGGCGTATTTCTAACTGATAATGTACCTGTAGAATACATTGAATTTGGGGTGAAAAATGTATAAAACAATTTATGAAGTAAGAGAAGTATTTCAAAAAAAGAAAAATTTAAGCTTTTTGTTTTTTTGGGGACACACACCATCAAAGAATGGCAAGTTAAATGAAAGCTGTTTAAGCCAGTGGTGGATCAGTGATTTTGTTGTAGAAAACATTAAATACATATGTATGGAACAGTATATGATGGCTGGAAAGGCAATGCTTTTTAAGGACAAAGAAATGTTAAATGAGATTTTAAAAAATCATGATCCAAAAACTATAAAAGCTTTAGGAAGAAAAGTTAAAAATTTCGATGAAAGTATTTGGATTGAAAATAGAGTTGAAATAGTAAAAACTGGTAATATAGAAAAGTTTTCTCAAAACGAAAATTTAAAACAGTTTTTATTATCAACAGGTGAAAAGATATTAGTTGAAGCAAGTCCATTTGATAGGGTTTGGGGAATTGGCATGGGAAAAGATAATGAAAATATTTACAATCCTTTAATGTGGAAAGGTGAAAATTTATTAGGCTTTTCCTTGATGTCTGTAAGGGAAAAAATATTTCAAAATTAAACCATGTTTTTAACAAAGATTTATCACAATTAAATATTATCATAATAACATAACCATTAAACATAGATGGCTAAATCAAATTAAAAGATGGAGATGTAATATGAATAGAAAATTAAAAGGTATTATGATAACTGGATTGACAGTGGGGACTTTAATAGCAGGTGGTTTGTCTGTGTATGCTGCCAGTAATACCGCCTCCACTGCTGCGCCAACTACCCAAAATTCAACTCAAGGTGCACTAAAGAGAGGAGATTTTCAAGAAAGAGGTTTTGATTTTTCACAACTTGTTGCTAAAGGAATAATAGATCAAACAACAGCTGATAAGATGAAAGCATTTATGGAACAATTCAAACCTAATATTCAATCTCAAATGGATAAAATTAAGTCTATGAGCGAAGCTGATAGAAAAGCATATTTTGAGGAAAATAAAGATAAAATCGATCCATTTGCTCAAATGGTATCACAAGGAATAATAACTGAGGCTCAGGCGGATTCAATTAAGTCTTCTATGCCAGTTAAAATTGAAAGAGATAAAAAAGCATTTTCAAATAAATTTAATGTAAATGACTTTGTGTCTAAGGGAATAATAGATCAAGCAACTGCAGATAAAATCACAGCTTATATTAATCAAAAGCAATTAGATAGAGAAACTATAAAGGAAAAATTTCAAGGAATGACTGGTGATGAAAAACAAGCTTATTTTACAAATAATAAAGATAAACAAAGGGTGGATTTTCTTACTGATTTAGTAAATAATGGCATCTTAACGAAGGCTCAAGCAGATTCTATTAAAGCTGCGCAAAATAATTAACTGTATCTTTAAAAAATTGCAGTTAAGATGTTACTTTTATAAAATATAAATTTTTAGACAAGAATTTGTTTTAAAAAAATAATTTCGAATTAGTTTTAATTAATTTAAAACTAATTTGGGATTATTTGTATAACAATAAAACCTTTCTTGATTAATTTTTTTCAAAAGGTTTAAACTTAAAACGATCATTTGTATTTTTGGTTTATTTTAAATTAGAAAATATTTTAAAGAATTACTTTATGATTTCTCCTATTGTCATGGATTGTAATTTTTTAAGAAGTTTTTCGTCAATTATATTTTTCTCTATATAAAATCCCATATCTTCTTCATTAACCCTAACTTTAAACACATTGTTATATTTTCCCTTCATCCTATTTGCTGCAATTTTACTTGCATGACTTTTTTTAAAAGATAACAAATGCTCAAGGAGTGGGTTTGCAATATCCCTGTGAACTTCTACAGTTATTTTTGTTTTCATTGGGGTTAATTCATCT
>JAVBPD010000064.1:0-7896 GCA_031549885.1 Clostridiaceae bacterium | reverse complement strand
AGCTATTTAAAAATAACGGAGTTTGTGGATAGTTTGGCTAGTAAACGCCCTATTGTTTCGGCTTTTACGGCGACAGCGACAAGCAACGTTCGGGATGATATCGTCAGAAGCCTTAAATTACAGAATCCCAAAACGCTCATTACTGGATTTGATAGAAAAAATTTATTTTTTGAAGTTAAAAGACCGGCAGACAAATATAACGCTCTTCTGGATTTTTTAGAGGACAAGCGTGATAAAACCGGAATTGTGTACTGCTCGACACGGAAAAACGTTGACTTGGTTTGCAGCAAATTGCGTAAGGATGGCTTTAATGCGGTTCAATATCATGCCGGGCTTGATGATGAAAAGCGAAAACAATTTCAAGATGAATTTATTTATGATGAAGCAGATATTATTGTGGCGACGAATGCCTTTGGTATGGGTAGTGATAAATCAAATGTATCTTTTGTTGTGCATTACAATATGCCAAAGGACTTAGAAAGCTATTATCAAGAAGCTGGAAGAGCTGGCAGGGATGGCGAACCTGCTATTTGCTTGCTTTTATATAATGGTCAGGATGTTCGCACAAATTCATATCTAATAGAAAATACGCAAATTGAACCTGAAAAAGATGAAAAAACTTTAAAAATTTTACTAGAACAAGACAAAGAGCGGTTAAAGAAGATGATTTTTTACTGCTTTACTAAAGACTGTTTAAGAGAATATATTTTAAAATATTTTGGAGAAAAAGCAATTAATTATTGCGATAATTGTGGAAATTGCTTATCCAATTTTGAAACATTAGATATAACCATAGAAGCTCAAAAAATTCTATCTTGCATTTATAGAGTTAAGGAACAATATGGTATTAAAACTATAATTGATATATTAAGAGGAAGCAAAAATGAGAAAATTTTAAGTCGCAGTTTAAATAAATTATCTACATATGGTATTATGAATGACATTCCAGAATTGAAATTGAGAGACATTATAAATTATTTGGTTTTATTAAAGTATATAAATATAATAGGAGATAAATATCCTATTGCATGCCTTGGAGCAAGTGCCTCAGAAATTTTATATGGTAAAAAAAATCTCTCTATGAAAATAAAAAAAGAAGAGGAATATAATGAAGTTTTAAAAAGTGAACCTAACATTCAACTTGATATAAATGATGATTTAATGACTAAACTTAAAAGCCTTAGATTTTCTATTGCAAAGGAAAAAAATGTTCCTGCTTTTGTAATATTTTCTGATGCTACACTTATAGATATGTGCCGAAAAATGCCAAGAAATGAAGAAGAGTTTTTAAGTGTATCTGGTGTAGGACAGGTTAAACTTAAAAGGTTTGGAAAAGATTTTTTAAAAGTTATAAGAGAATATTATTAGAATACCTTATAATTTTTTTGGAGGTTGATTTGATTTGGACTACTCGATATTTGAGGATACCATGGTTAATATGAATTTCATGGAAATAGAAAAGAGTGCTAAAAATGGATATATTGTTTTATTGCCAATTAGTGTAATGGAAGAACATGGACCTCATCTATGTATTGGTCTTCATCCCTATCTTTGTCATATGAAATGTAAATTAATTAAAAGTAAATTAAGAAAAATGGATATAAATTCCATTATAGCGCCTCCATTTTATTGGGGTATGAGTCAAGCTACTTGCAGGTTTCCAGGGTCATTTACCTGTAGAAAAGAAACTATAACTTTACTTATATATGATATAATAATGTCTCTATCTGATTTTGGGTTTAAGTATGTATTTGGTGTAGATGAACACAAAGACTTAAAGCATTGCACCACAATGCTAGATGCATTTTCTATTGCAAATAAAGAAATTAATATAAAAGCAAAATATATTCTGCCAACATCTGCTTTAGCTTCAAACAGGCTAAAAGGAGATGAATCAAACATTTTGACTTTTCACCAGACAAATATTTCTAGACAAAATTACAATTATATCAGTTTGCATGCTGATGATAGGCAAACAGCACTAATGTATAACTATTTTCCTGATTTAGTGGACATTGATATTGCAAGCAAGTTAAAGCCTACTAATTTAGAAGCAAAATATGTGACAGATTGGCTCAAAGGTGGAGATATAACTAAATATTTATCTCCAAATGGATATGTTGGTGATCCTGCTTCTTATAAAGATGCTGTAGGCAATTTTGATGATGTTGTTGACGCAATAGCAGCATCTATTGAAAATGAAATCAAACATTGATATGTAAAATGAATACTTATATTAATTTTTAATTTTCTTATTGGTTTTAAAAAAGGTGTTGCATCTGCAGCACCTTTTTAAAGTTAATTAAAATTAATCAAATCATCCATAGAGTATTTTCCTGGTTTTTTACCGTACATGAATTTGCAAGCTTTTAATGCGCCAACTGCAAATAAGTCCCTTGAAAGAGCTTGATGAGATAAAGTTATAACTTCACTTGTTCCGCAAAATAAAACCTCATGCTCTCCAGCAATAGTGCCACCTCTAATGGCGTGAATTCCAATATCTTTTTTATCTCTCTTTTTTATGCCATCTCTTCCTTTGACTAAATTTGTGTCTTCATCAATAACATCTTGAATAGTAGAAGCAAGCAAAAGTGCAGTTCCAGATGGTGCGTCTATTTTTTGATTGTGGTGCTTTTCAATTATTTCAATATCGTATTTATCATATAAAATTGGTGCGATCCTTTTTAAAACGTTGTTAATAATATTAATGCCTAAGGACATATTGGCAGATCTAAAAATAGGAATTTCCTTTGAAGCTTCATCTATTTTTAAAATATCCTCTTTGCTATATCCTGTAGTGCATAAAATTACAGGGGTTTTATCTTTTTTAGCAAAGTTTAAAAGATCATCTAAAGCTTCAGGTCTTGAGAAATCTATTATTACATCTACTTTTTCTAAGCAATTTGTTAAATTATCATATTGAGGAAAAGGACAAGTATCGTTATATATTTTATCAAATCCAGCTTTTATATTTAAATCCTCATCACTTTTACAAAGCTCCCTAATGGTTTTGCCCATTTTTCCATTTGAACCTGAAAGAAGTATATTAATCACAATTGCCTCCTATATTAATCCGTAATTTTTTAATTCGCTTTTAAGGAATTCTAAATTTTTACTTTCCATTTCATCTATTAAAGGAAGCCTTACAGATCCCACTTCCATTCCCATTAAATTCATTGCATTTTTTATTGGAATAGGGCTTGTTTCAATGAACAAAGCTTTTGTTAACCTGTGGGTATTTAGCTCTAAATCTAAAGCTTTTTTAGTTTCTCCTTTTAAATAAAGGTCAACAATATCATGAGTTTCTTTTGGAAGTATATTTGCTAAAACAGATATTACACCCACTCCTCCAACAGCAAGTATTGCAACAATTTCATTGTCATTTCCTGAATAAATAGTAACTTTATCTTTGCAAAGCATTTTAATATCAGAAATTTGAACTATATTGCTAGAAGCTTCTTTAACGCAGTTAACATTTGGATATTTATCGTTAATTTCTTTTATAGTTTCAGGAAGAATATTCATTGCAGTTCTTGAAGGCACATTGTATATAATAATAGGCAATTTAACTTCTTTTGCAATGGCTCCAAAATGAGCAACTAAACCTTTTTGAGTAGTTTTATTATAATAAGGTGTAATAACTAAAAGACCATCAACTCCCACGCTTTCAGCAAACTTACTCATTTCAATACTTTTAGATGTATTGTTTGTTCCAGTTCCTGCAATTACACAAATTCTTTTATTGACTTTTTCAGCCACAAATTTAATAGCTTGTTTTTTTTCATATTCGCTCATTGTTGAAGCTTCACCAGTTGTTCCACAAACTATAATGGCATCAGTAGAATTTTTTATATGCCATTCGATGAGTTCACCAAATTTTTCAAAGTCAATACCATTTTCATTAAAAGGGGTAACTATAGCAACCCCAGATCCTTTAAATAACATATTTATACCTCCATTTTTTATAATAATTCTGCAATTTGAACAGCATTTAAAGCTGCACCTTTTCTAGTATTGTCAGAAACTATCCAAAGATTAAGTCCATTTTCTATGCTGTGATCTCTTCTAATTCTACCAATAAATACATCATCTTTGCCTTCAGATATCTTAGGAGTTGGATAAATTCCTTTAGATATATCATCCATTAAGCATACTCCTTCAGAATGCTCAAAAAGGTTGAATATATCTTCTAAAACAAATGAAGATTTTAGTTCTACATTTATGCTTTCTGAGTGACTATATAAAACAGGTACGCGTACACAAGTAGCAGTTATCTTTAAATCTTTATTGTGAAGAATTTTTCTTGTTTCATTTATCATTTTAACTTCCTCTTTTGTGTATCCATTTTCTAAAAATACATCGATTTGAGGAATGAGATTTTGATGAATAGGATGAGGGAACTTTTTAGGCTTTTCACCATTTTCACCATTTATAAGATCATTATATCCTGACATGCCAGCACCTGATACAGATTGGTAAGTGGAATATATAATTCTTTCTATTTCATATTTATCTAAGAGAGGCTTTAAAACAAGCATAGCTTGAATTGTTGAACAATTTGGATTTGCAATTATTCCTTTATTTAATTTTATATCTTCTTTGTTAACTTCAGGAACAACCAGAGGAACATTTTCATCCATTCTCCATGCAGATGAATTATCAATTACAGTAGCACCATATTTTGCAAATACAGGTGCAAAATTTAAAGAAGTATCTCCACCTGCACTAAAAAGTGCTATATCAATTTTTTTATTTTTAACATTTTCTTCAGTTAATTCTTCAACTAGAATATCTTTATCCTTAAATTTTAAAAAAGTACCACTAGATTTTTTAGATGAAAAGAAAAATATATTATCAATTGGGAAATCTCTTTCAATTAAGATAGATATCATATTTCTTCCAACCATACCAGTGGCACCAACTACAGCAACATTTTTTTTCATAAATAACACCTCTAAGTTTTATAGTCTACTATATAGTACTTACTGAATTCAATATTAGTACAATTATAAAATTTTATCAATAAAAAATTATATTTATAAAATTTAAGGAAAGACTATTTAAAGAAAAATTTATACATAAGGAAAGGATTGTAAGATAATGGGTGGAGATGTACTTAAGAAAAGAATTAGAAATAAATTAAAATTTAATAAAGAACTCACACCTGATGAAATAATAAGAGAAAAGCTTAAATATGAGATTGCCAGTGAATTAGGGCTAAAAGATAAGGTTGATAAATTTGGTTGGGCTTCTCTTACAGCTGGTGAAACAGGTAGAATTGGTGGAGTTATGAATAAAAAGAAAAAAGAATTAAATCTACCTAAAAATACAGATATATTAGAAAAATAATTTGACCATTTTCTTTTAAAATATTATCATAGTTTTAGAGGTGGAGACTATGGATAGCTATGAAATATTATCAAATTTTTATGATGAATTTTTAGAAAAAGAAATAGACTATGATAAATATTGTAATTTCATATTAAATGAATTAAAAAAAGGCTCTTCTGACTTCGATAGCTATTTGGATTTAGCATGTGGAACAGGAAATTTATCTTTAATTATAGGTAAAAATTTTAAAAAAACAATATGTATAGATATTTCCGAAAACATGCTTTCAATAGCATATAATAAATTTTTAGATGAAAAAATACATGCTACATTTTTGCAATCAGATATTTGCAATTTTAAATTAAATGAAGAATTTTCATTAGTAACTTGTAGCCTTGATAGCTTTAATTACATATTAGACGAAGATGATCTTTTAAATTCTTTTAAAAACACATATGATTGTTTAATTCCTGGTGGATTATTTATTTTTGACATTAACTCAAAATATAAGATTCAAAATATATTAGGTGATAACATATTTATATTTGATGAAGAAGATGTTTTTTGTGCTTGGGAAAATGAGTATGAGGATAATATGGTAGATATGCATTTAACCTTTTTTGTAAAACAAGGGAATGTGTATAAAAAATTTGAGGAAGATCATACAGAAAGGGCCTATGAAATATATGAAATAAAAATGCTGCTTAAAGAGGCAGGGTTTAATGATATAAAATGTTACAGCGATTATAGTTATGATGAGATTACAGATGAAACTAATAGGATCACATTTATAGTAAGAAAGTAGGAAATTTATGAAAAATAACTTTATAAAAGCTATTGCAAAAGGTGGAATGGTTAGAATTTCTGCAATAGATGGCACAGAGATTGTAAAAAAAGCGTCAGAACTTCATAAAACAAGCGCTACTGTTTCAGCAGCTTTAGGAAGGCTTTTAATGGCAACAGGCCTTATGTCTTATGAATTTAAAGATGATATTAGCAAGCTCACATTAAAAATTCAAGGAGATGGGGAAATAGGGCAGCTTTTTTGCATAGGTCAAAGAGGCCATGTTAAAGGTTATGCTTTAAATTCAGATGTAGAGATTCCTCCAAACTCAAAAGGTAAATTAGATGTATCAAAAGCAATAGGAAATGGGTATTTGTATGTGATTAAAGATATTGGCCTAAAAGAGCCCTATATTGGACAAGTGCCTTTATATACTGGAGAAATTGCTGAAGATATAGCTTATTATTTTACAGTATCAGAGCAAATAAATTCTGCTGTAGGGCTTGGAGTGTTAGTTGAAAAAGACCTTTCCATAAAAAAAGCTGGAGGATTTATAATTCAAATGCTTCCAGATGCTGATCCACTTCTTGCAGATTTTATAACCTACAGGCTTGAAGAAATTCCCTCAATAACTAAAATGATGGAGGATGGTAAAGAAATAAAACAAATTTTAGAATTTATCTTTGAAGGAATGGATCTTGAAATATTAGAAGAAGGGCATGTGGATTATTTATGCGATTGTTCTAGGGAAAAAATAGAGAAAGCCTTAATTTCACTTGGCAAAAATGAGTTGCTAGAAATTGCTAAAGATAATAAAGATGAAGAGGTAGTATGCCATTTTTGTAGTAAAAAATATAATTTTACCCCTACAGATTTAAAAAATTTAATTCCTAGATAAAAAGTTAGAAAAAACTATTGACATAATGAGAAATTTTTTATATTATAATATTGCACTTAAAATTAAGTGAGGGCGCTTAGCTCAGCTGGGAGAGCACCTGCCTTACAAGCAGGGGGTCACAGGTTCGATCCCTGTAGCGCCCACTTTATTTTTTTGGCCCAGTGGCTCAGTTGGTTAGAGTGCCGGCCTGTCACGCCGGAGGTCGAGGGTTCGAGTCCCTTCTGGGTCGTTTTTATTTGGCCAGATAGCTCAGTCGGTAGAGCAGAGGACTGAAAATCCTCGTGTCCCTGGTTCGATTCCTGGTCTGGCCATATTGCGGAAGTGGCTCAGTGGTAGAGCGTCACCTTGCCAAGGTGAACGTCGCGGGTTCAAGTCCCGTCTTCCGCTTTTTATAATGTATTTTTTAAAAATTAATAGCAAAAAAAAGTACTTGCATTAGATTTTAAAATATGTTATATTGTAATAGTTGGTTCTGGCGCTATAGCCAAGTGGTAAGGCAAAGGTCTGCAAAACCTCTATTCCCCAGTTCAAATCTGGGTGGCGCCTCTTTTAAAAAGTGAGTTAAATCAATGGTTTAGCTCATTTTTTTATTTTTTGGAATTTTTAGAATTATATGATTTTTGTCTTATTTTTGTCTTACTTTTTAGAAAATTATTTTAAGTTTCTCATTAATTGTATGTTTGGATACCTATCTCTTAATTTTTAAAGCATAATCAGATTTATGAAAAACAATATAAACTTTATCAAAAATTAAGAGTGACAATTGTGTTACTATTCAATAGAGATTAATAATTAATTAGTAAGCTTCATTCTATTTTATGTTTCATGCACCATACCCTTAATTTTTATTATACTATAATGGTGCATCTTTGGAGCAATAATT
>JAVBPD010000077.1:0-37528 GCA_031549885.1 Clostridiaceae bacterium | reverse complement strand
TTCAGGAATATCCTCAATTAATTCAATATCGATATTTTGCATATTTTTGTGCAGGTCTACGCCCCTATTAAAATTACTATTTCTCTTTAAGATAATTTGCCTCTCTTCTTTTGCTCTTTTTTCGCTCTCCTCTTGAGAAAGTGAACTAAGCATATATTCAGTAACCTCAACCTTGTGTAGCCTATAATTAGGTGATAAATCTATTCCACAGCAATTCATACATAACTCCCTTAAAGTAATTCTTTATTAATCTATATGCTTTAAAAGATCATTTAAGAATATTTTTACTTAAATTTATTATTTAAATAATAAATAACTAAAATTAGTTTTTTAAAAAAAATAAATTTATATAAAAAATTAAGAACAATTTAATAATAAATTAAATATATTAATATATAAATAATTATATTGGAGAATAAAAATGATTGTTAAAACAGTAAGAACAAATGCAGTATCTGTAGTTTATGAAATGCTTTCAGAAGAAGGAAAGGTTGTAAACAAAAGACAAACATTTGATTTTGTATCCTACACAGCAACCGATGAAAATTTTCATGAATTAGGAAGAGCCATAGGAGATATTTTAGCCTACAGTCCTAAAGAAATTTTAAAAAATAATGTAGCTCTATTGGTGGAGGAGTAAGATGATTAAGACATATGTAGAATTTACATTTCAATTGAGCAATGGGTCAACTAAAAAGATCATAATTAATGATGTAAAAGAAGATATAACAGAAAATCAGTTAATAGCTTTATCAGATTTAATCATAGAAAAAGGTTCACACTATAAAGGTATTTTATTTACTGAAGTGAAAAAATGTTCTAAGTTTAATTTAAATGAAGAAGAGATAATCTAATTAAAAGAAGCTACTTTTAATGGTTTTATTGCCTATTAAAAGTAGCTTCTTTATTTATTTATGAAATTTTAATGTAGGAGCAAGCCATACCCTTCCTGTGCCTTCATACACATTTACAAGTCCTTCCCCTGATACAGCTGAACCTATTAATGACTTACCAGATTTTTGAACTGTGAATCTTAAAGAAGAGCTCCAAAGCAGAGCAAAATTTCCATCCACTTTTAAAATATCGTTATTTAATTCATAAAATACTATTTCACTTTCTGGCACTTTGCTCTCTAAAATTACAGGGCCAGTTCCTTCTAAACATAAGTTAAAAAGCCCCTCTCCTCCTGCAACAGCAGCTGAAATGCTTGAAATTGGCCTTGCTGTAACTTTTACATTTTCAGATGCCGCAAAAAACATTCCATCGTCTACACAAATGCTTTCATTTTTTAAATCAAGTAAAATATAATGCCTATAACTTGGCTCTAAAAAAATTTCTCCAATACCTCTGTAAAGCGGTTTTATTGCTTGTTCTTTTGTTACAGCAGCTTTCATAACTTTACCAAAAAAATCACCAACACCTTTTACATTAGTGGTGGTTTCAATTCTTCCATGAATATAACTCATTGCGCCTTGTGATAATTGAACACCGCTTTTACCTGTTAGTTTTACTACACATTGGCGCAGTTTAATATTTGCTTTATTCATATAAAAGAAATTCATAGCTTCTTCTGATGTAGAAGCTGTTAAATCATCATATTCAATTACATCAATTGTAATATCAGAACATGTTAAAGTTTGTGATACCTTTATGTTTGAGCAATTATACTGGTCATTACTATTAGGCATAAAACCCTCCAACTTTTTATTTAATTATACTACACAATTTAGTTTAATTACACTTTATAGTTTTTAAATCTATTCTAAGTTTAATCGCTATAACATAATTTATGCTTGTAAATTTTAAAATTAACATTACAATAAAAATATGAATATATATAAAAAATTAAATAAAGGGGGAAATTTTATGCCAACACCTCATATATCAGCAAAGCCTGGTGATTTTGCAAAAACTGTATTAATGCCTGGAGATCCTTTAAGAGCAAAGTATATAGCTGTAAATTTTTTAGAAAATGTAAAGCTTGTTACTGAAGTTAGAAATATGTATGGATTTACTGGTGAATATAAAGGTAAAAAAGTATCTGTAATGGGCTCTGGAATGGGAATGCCATCTATTGGAATTTACTCTTATGAATTATTTTCAATGTATGATGTGGAAAATATTATACGAATTGGATCTGCAGGATCTTATCAAAAAGATGTTCATGTTAGAGACATAGTAATCGCTCAAGGAGCTTGTTCAAATTCTTCCTATTTAAAACAATACAATTTAAATGGAACCTTCGCTCCTATTGCAGATTGGAATTTGCTTTTAAATGCATATAACAAATCAAAAGAGCTTAATATAAATGCTCATATTGGAAATGTTCTATCTTCTGATGTGTTTTATTCTGCAGATAAAGAAGATTATAAAAAATGGGCTTCATTAGGTGTTTTAGCAGTTGAAATGGAAGCTTGTGCTTTATATGCAAATGCTGCATATTTAAATAAAAAAGCTCTTTGCATTTTAACCATATCTGATTCTCTCATATCAGAAGAAGCAACGACTTCAGAAGAAAGAGAAAAAACATTTACAGATATGATGAAAATTGCACTTGAAATTGCTTAAAAATGGCCACCCTATTTGGGTGGCTAAATTTTAGTTTTCTTATAAAATCTGCTCTTTTCTTTTTTTAGTAGCATCTAATGCATTCAATAATCCTTTATTTCTTAAAATAAATTTAAATATTATACATCCTATTATGCTTACAACCACAAATTCCCCAATGGCAATTTGGAGCATCGTTAAAAGTAATGGCAATTTATACACAAAATATAATTCAAAGCCAACTATAATTGCATTTATAATTACAGGATAAAGGCTTGAAATAAATAAATTTTTGCTTTTGCTTATTAAAAATACGCTTAAGGCTGTTGCTAAAGTGCCAAATAACATGTCCAAAAAAACTGGGCTATATAAGTTTGCCAAAAAGCAACCAAGTATAACTCCAATTCCATAAATGGGATTTAAAAATGCAAGCAGATTTAAAATTTCAGCAATTCTAAATTGAATCCCTAAATATGCAGTATTTCCTTGCAAAATAGTTACAGCAGCATAAATTGCAGCAATTACAGCAATTCTCACAATGACATTTACCTTAATTTTCATAACTAGGACACTCCTAAAAAAAATTGCCCCAAACTATGAGCAAAAAAACACATTTTTATTATGTTTTGCCGTAGTTTTATTTAAAGACAGGAGGCTTTCGAACTGTCTATATTTTTTTATCGTTTGTATATTATTATATTTTATAAGAGTTTAATTTACAATGTTCTGTAATAAAAATCAATTAAATTCATAAAAGATTGTATAATTAGAACATTATATTAATTTATACAAAAGATGGGTGGTAGCAAGTGGTTTTTTCTAGTCTTATTTTTTTATATGCTTTTTTTCCATTAGTTCTTTTAGGAAATTTTTTAATAAAAAAAATTAAATATAAAAATATATTTTTAATGTTTGCATCAGTTATGTTTTATGCTTGGGGCGAGCCACTTTGGGTTATACTTCTGCTTATAACTGCTTTTGTCGATTACTCTATTTCTCATTTAATTGAAGCAAGTAGAACTAAAAATAAAAGATTTAAGGTAAATAAAAATAAAGATAAAATTTTATTAATTATTTCTATTACCATTAATTTAGGTTTTCTAGTTATATTTAAATATAGTGGATTTTTAATTGAAAACTTGAATTTTTTAATTCATACAAGTATCCCTGTACCTAAGTTTAATTTACCAATTGGCATTTCTTTTTATACCTTTCAAACAATGTCTTACACCATTGATGTTTATCGCAATGATGTTAAGGCTGAAAAGAGTTTTTTTAATTTTTTAATGTATGTATCCTTTTTTCCTCAGCTTATTGCTGGACCAATAGTGAGATACATAGACGTTGCAAAGCAAATTGAAAAAAGAAATAGCACATTAGAGAGCATTGCAAAGGGTATAAATAGATTTTTAATTGGACTATTTAAAAAAGTAATTATAGCAAATTATGCTGGAGAGCTGGTTAAAAATTCTATATCAGGTAATCTAGGAGATGTTAGCATCTTTGGAATGTGGCTTAGCATTTTTTTATATGGCATTCAAGTGTATTTTGATTTCTCTGGCTATTCAGATATGGCTATAGGCCTTGGAAAGATATTTGGATTTGACTTTTTAGAGAATTTTAATTACCCATATATATCTAAATCAATTACAGATTTTTGGAAAAGGTGGCATATGTCTTTAAGCACTTTCTTTAGAGATTATGTTTATATACCCCTTGGTGGAAATAAAAAATTCCAAATTAGAAATATTTTCATAGTATGGTTTTTAACAGGCCTTTGGCATGGTGCAAGTTGGAATTATATAATATGGGGGTTATACTTTTTTGTCTTGTTATTAATTGAGAAATTGTTCTTATTAAAGATATTAAAAAGACTTCCTGGATTTGTTCAACACTTTTATGCAATATTCTTTTTAATTATTGGTTGGGTATTGTTTTACTTTGAAAGCTTACCAAAATTAGTTCAAGCCCTTTCAATAATGTTTGGATTTACAAAAAATCAGTTTATAACAAGTAAAGATATGATTTTATTATCTAACAATTATATATTTATAATTGTTGCAATTATTGCATGTTTGCCAATTATTAAACTGTTGAAAAGTTTAGTTAATAAGTTTTTTGTAGAGAATAGGCAATGGGATTTTTTAACAACTTATTCAAATGCTATATTTAATTTGTTTACATTGTTTTGGTGTACATCTTCACTTGTTGGTTCAACATATAATCCATTTATATATTTTAGATTTTAAAGGAAAGGGTTAATATGAGATACAAAAGAGAAAAAAAATTTTTAAAGAGAAACTTAATGGTTCCTATATTGGTTTTTTTTATATCTATAGCTTTTTTTAACATATGCTTTATTTTTCATAAGGATTCGCAAATATCAGAAAGCGAAAAAAGAACTTTAGAACAAAAACCTAAGTTTTCCTTTGGTTCTTATTTTAATGGTGAATATACTAAAAAATTAACTGATTACTTTTCAGATCAATTTCCATTTAGAAATTTCTTTATGAGTGCAAATAAAAAGCTCATGGCATTATACACTAAAACCAATAAGGATGGCATTGAAATCGTGGATGTTAAAAAGCCAGACTTAGGCACAGGGGAAGCTTTAAAACCTCCTGATAATAATACTGCTCGCATTAATACTACTGTTAATACTACTATTAACACCACTAATAAAACAGAAAATGATTCTGAAAAGGTCCCTCAGTTGCCACCACCTAAAGATGTTGAGGACAATAATTCTATTTTAATTGCAGATAATAGAGCCATGGAATATTATGGTATCGATGAAGATTCTCTTTTAGCTTACGCAAATTCAATGAATAAGCTGCAGGAAAATGCTCCAGGTGTGCAAGTTTATAATTTACTTGCTCCAACTGCAATTGAATTTTATTCTCCTAATGAATATCACACTGGCATACATTCTGAAAAAGATGCCATTAAAATAGTTTATGATGCATTAAAAGGCGTTAAAGCTGTTGATGCTTATTCAAAAATTGCCCCGCATATAGATGAGTATTTGTATTTTAGAACTGATCATCACTGGACAGCTCGTGGTGCTTATTATGGTTATAAGGCATTTGCTAAATCCGCCAATTTTGATGCTGTAGATATTAATAAACTAACAAGAGGCCAAATTGACGGCTTTTTAGGCTCTTTGTATACATATACTCAAAGTGAAAAACTTCTTAATAATCCAGATTACGTTGAATATTTTATGCCTGAAGTAAAAAGCACTGGCACAGTTTATCCTGACTCTTTGATGCAAGCTGGTTACCCTATTGATGTTATCACTACAAATATTGAAAGCTCTAACAAATATTTAGCTTTTATAACTGGAGATACTCCTCTTTTACATATAAATACACAGCAAAAAAATGGTAAAAAAATACTCGTTGTCAAAGAATCCTATGGAAATGCACTAGTTCCATTTTTAGTAAATAACTATGAGGACATTTATGTTATGGATCCTAGGCAAATAAATATGAGCATACCTAAATTTGTAAATGATAATAGCATAAAAGAAATACTATGCATTAACTATATATTTGTTCCATCCAATCCTACTTGGATGAATTCATTTAACAATTGCATAAATTAATAAAAAGGGCTGTTAAAATAATTGGTCTAAAATTTTAACAGCCCTTAAATTTAACTTTAAGAATTATTAGTCAAAGCGTTATTTATCAATGCATTACAAATAGCAGCTGCAACGTTGCTTCCACCTTTTCTACCTTTAGCAACAATATAAGGTATATCTAGTGACATGATTAATTCCTTTGATTCTACAACATTTACAAAGCCAACTGGCACTCCAATAATAAGCTTTGGAATATACTCTTTTGATTTTATAATTTCGTAAAGCTTTATTAGTGCTGTAGGAGCATTTCCTATGGCAAAAATAATTGGCTTATCTATTTTTTTTATTGCATATTCCATTGAAACTGCTGACCTTGTAATCCCTCTTTCCTTAGCTATTTTTTCTATTTCCTCGTGATCTATAAAGCATTGTACCTCTCCATTTAGTTTTTCTAAGGATTTTTTATTTATTCCAGCCCATGCCATTCTCGTATCTGTTACAATACATGCGCCTTTTTTTAAAATTTCTACAGTATTTTTTACCACATCCTTTGAAAATTTAAGATTATCTAAATAATCAAAATCAGCTGATGTATGTATTACTCTTTTAATAACCATTTCGTTTTCTTTAGCAATTTCTCTGTTTCCAATAGTTTCAGATATTATTTCAAAGCTTCTTTTTTCTATTTCCTCTGGGTTCATATTAAAATTCATTTACTTCACCTTTTCTTTTTTCGCACTTTTTTAAAAAATTAATTAAGAAATCCGGATTTGACCAAAAATTTATTTGAGGATATCCTGCATATAAAGTTTCATTTCCAATTATGCATTGATATGAAGAGTTATCCCGCCTTTTTATTCCAGTAAACGCATCCCCATTATTGGTACTTTTAGAATAATGAAATTCATGAGCGCTAATTTTTTCATTTTTTTTACACATTAAATTATCTTTATTTGAAACTAAAGTTAAATATCCAAAGTTTTGATTTTTATTTGTCATGGTGCTTTTCCCTTCTACTGCAGAAACCATAGGATAAGTATTATTATCTATATCTGTTATGCTTTCTTGTAAATACATAAACCCTCCACCTTCAGCATAAACAGGTACTCCCCTATTAACTGCACTTTTTATGCTATTTTTAAATCTAATGTTTTCGCTTAATTCTTTTGCAAAAAGCTCTGGGTATCCACCAAATAACATAATTCCATCAGCATGCTCAGGAATTTCATTATCGCTTATTGGAGAGAAATAATGAATATTTGCACCTAACATTTTTAAAAGCTTTATATTATCATCATATAAAAAACAAAATGCTTCATCTTTAGATATATAAATATTTAAGTCGTTAAAGATCTTTTTAATTTCATCTATTTGTATTTTTATTTCTGGAGCTTTTGATAATTCAAACACTAAATCAAAATCAATAGTCTTTTTAATGGTATCTCCTAAAATATTGATCTTTTCATCTATTTCATTTTCTAAAACTAAACCTAAATATCTTGAGTCTATAGATATATTTTTCATTTTAGGAAGATATCCAACAACTTTTACATTTAACTCTTTTTCAATTAAGCTTTTGTATCTTTCATACATCTCATTAGATACATTGTTTAAAATAATTCCTTTTATATTATTGCTTTTATAATTTAAATACCCGCTGATTTCTGCACACACTGAATTAAATTTTCCTGTTGCATTTACTACTAATAATACAGGAGTTTCTGTAATAATTGAAATGTAATTACAAGACCCATATCCTTCATTGCCGATACCATCATATAAGCCCATAACCCCTTCAATAAGAGCAAAGTCCATATCCTTAGAATTGAGTTTTAATAAATATTTTACCCTGTCCTCTTGCACCATTACCACATCAAGGTTGTATGAAGGTACAGCTAATACTTTTTTATGAAACATTGGATCCACATAGTCTGGGCCACATTTAAATGAAACTATATTTTTCCCCATGTCCTTTAGTGCTTTTAAAAAACCGCATACCATGGTTGTCTTTCCACATGAGCTGCCTGTTGACGCAATCATTATTCTATTCATTCTTTTCACCACATACTATATACACTGGATTTTGAGCCATCATCATGTCATAAGATCCAGCTTTTTTTGATTTTGAAATATTTACACAAGTTACATCGTATAAAATATTGTTTTCTTTAAAATTATTTATAATATTATTTAAACTTTGAATTGTTATAGCATTTGCTACAATTTTAATTTTAGGATTTCTTTTGAGTAAAAAATTAATTATTTCATCCATGTTTCCAGAACTTCCACCTATAAAAGCTTTATTTGGCACAGGTAAATCACCCATATTATCTGGCGCCTTTGAGTGAACTATTTCTATATTGTATGAACCATGTTTAATTTTATTTTCCTCAATAAGCTTTATGGCATCTTCATTCATTTCTATTGCATACACAAAGCCACAATTTGCTTTTCTAGCCATTTCAATGGAAACAGAGCCTGTACCTGCTCCAATATCATATATAATATCAGTTTGTTCTATTTTTAGTTTGTTTATTGAAATCCACCTAACCTCTTCTTTAGTCATAGGTACATCCCCTCTAACAAAGCTTTTATCTTCTATCCCTAAAAATGGATTAACTGCATTCTTATTTTCAATATACATTACAGATAAATGGCTAAAAACTTCATCTTTTAAAATAGAAGGAGTTTTTGTTATAATTCTTTCATTTTCATAGGATAAATTTTCACCAACTGTTACATTCACATTTTCAAGCCCATATTTATATAATTCCATACAAATATCCTGAGCTTTATATTTACCTCCAGTTAATAAAAATACTTTTTTATTATAAGAAACAAGAGGAACAACTTCTCCAAACCTTCCATGAAGGCTTTTTATAATTCCATCATCATATGAAACTTTAATTTTACTGCATAAATATTGAATGCTGCTTATGCCGCTTATTAAACGTATATCATATAATTTTGAGAATTTATTTATAATAAGCTTTGAAATGCTAAAAAAACTACAATCTCCAGAAACTAAAATAGTCAATTCCTCATTTTCATTATTAATAATCTCTTCTTCGATTTCTAAAAGACTGCAGCACTTTATATTTTTATCAGTGCTGCTTATTCTCTTTGTGCTGATTATTTTTGTAGAATTTTCAATAATCTTTAAAGCTTCAACTGTTAAAACATCTTTATTTCCTACTCCAAATCCAATTATGTATAACTTTTTCATAACTTTAAATCCTAATTAAAATTAATATTGTCAATTAATATATCAGCAAGTCTTTCATCTGTACCTAAGGTCTTTGTAAATGTCACTTTAACATCTTTATGGTTTTTCATAATTTCATTTATTTCATTTGGAATATCCTCTTTAATATGTATTCCATCAAACAAAAAATATGGAACTACTTTAATTTTGTTAACTCCTTTTTCCATTAAGCTATTTAACCCTTTTGAAATGTTTTTATCGCTAAATTCCATAAAACCATATTCAATTAAACAATCTTTTAGCTTTTCTTTTACAATATCTATTATTTTTTCCAGCGTTACCTCTGTTTCCCTTGCTCTGCTTCCATGAGCTACTATTAAAATCCCTTCCAAATAAAAACCCTCCTTCTTTTAACCAATGTCACCTTTTTTAATGGCATCTGATATTTCTTTTGCAAAATATGTAATTAAAATATCCGCCCCTGCTCTAAAAATGCTCACTGCTGTTTCACACATCATATTGTATTCATCAATAAGCCCCATCTTTGCTGCTGCTTTAATCATTGAATATTCTCCGCTGACGCTATATGCAGCTACAGGCACCCTTGAAATTTGAGATACTTCTTTAACAACATCTAAATAGGATAATGCTGGTTTAACAATAATAATATCTGCACCTTCTTCAATATCTAAAATTGCTTCTTTTTTAGCTTCTTTTGAATTATGATAATCCATTTGATATGATTTTCTATCTCCAAATTTAGGTGCAGACCCTGCAGCTTCTCTAAAAGGACCGTAAAAGGAAGAAGCATATTTTGATGCATAACTCATAATAGGCGCATTAAAATGCCCTTCTTTATCAAGGCTTTTCCTTATAAATAAAACTCTGCCATCCATCATATCTGAAGGAGCAACCATGTCGCATCCTGCTTCCACATGTGATAGGGCAATTTTTGATAATATTTCTAAAGTATCATCATTAGATACATGTCCATCTTTAATAAGGCCACAATGCCCATGAGATGTATATTCACATAAACAAATATCTGTAATTATATAAACATCATTGCCAAATTCATTTTTTATTTCCCTTACACACTCTTGCACAACTCCGTTTTTTTCATAGGCACTTGTCCCTATTTCATCCTTGTGATCTGGTATGCCAAATAATAAAAATGAATTTATGTTATGCTTTAATGCATCTTCAATGCCATATTTTATTGTGTCCTTGCTATAACGCTTTTGCCCATCCATTGAAGGAATATCCTCAACAATGTTTTCTCCTTCTCTAATAAAAAAAGGAAGTATTAATGAGGAACTTGACATTCTAGTTTCTCTTGCCATTTTTCTAATTATTTCGTTTTCTCTCAATAACCTTGGTCTATAATTAATCATTGCTGTTTATCTCCTTCAAATATTCTATCATGCTATTTATGGTAGCTTCCTTTGAAACAAAAGTATTCATGCCATATTCTCTTGCTATTTTAGCTGTTTTTTCTCCAATGCATATTCCATTTACTAATTTAAAATCTAAATCAGAAGCAGATTTTACAAATCCTTCTACTGTAGAGGCACTTGTAAATGTTACATAGTCAATTTCTCCATTTTTTATCATTTTAGAAATAAACTCATCTTCATTTTTTTCATACTCAGTATGGTAAATGCATACATCATCATAGGATATCTTGTTTTTGTTAAATATATTTAATATTTCATCTGAAGCTTTTTTAGCTCTTAATAATAACACTCTTTCACCATTTTTTATTAAATCTACAAGCCCATTTCCTAAAGATCCTCCGTCATATTTATCTGGAACAAAATCGCATAGTATTCCTCGTTTTTTTAGTTCTTTTTTTGTTTCTATTCCACAAGCTGCAATTTTTAAACCATGAAGTTTCCTAATATCAAATTCTATTTCAAATAAATAATCAAAAAAAATATTAACTCCATTTATACTGGTAAATACCAGCCAATCAAATATGGAAATATTCTTTAATGAATCATCAAGTGGTTTATTATTAGAAGTTAAAGGCATAATCTTTATACAAGAAAATTCTATTGCATCTGCACCTAATTCTTTAAGCCTTCCAATTAATTTACTTTGAGAATCTTTAGCCCTTGTAACTAATACCCTTAAGTTTTTTAATGGCATGTTTTTAAACCAATTTAGCTTTTCAGAAAGGCTGCATACCTTTCCTACTATAATTAATGATGGAGAAATTATTTTGTTTTCCTTTAACAAATCAGGCAATGTCTCTATGGTGCCTATTATTTCTCTTTGCTTGCTAGATGTAGCCCTTTCAATTACACAGGCTGGCATATTTTTATCCATTCCTGCCTTTAAGAGCCCGCTTGATATTTGATCTATTGTACCGATGCTCATAAAAAATATTAATGTACCATTTAGCTTAACTAAACTTTCAAAATCAATATTTATTTCCCTATCTTTCTTTTCATGTCCAGTTATAATGTGCACTGATGATGTGAAATCCCTATGAGTAATTGGAATACCAGAATAAGAGCTTGCTCCTAAAAATGATGATATGCCTGGAATAACTTCAAATTCAATGTTGTTTTTCTTCAGGAACTCTACCTCTTCCCCTCCTCTTCCAAATAAAAATGGATCTCCGCCTTTTAATCTAACTACATTTAAACCCATTTTTGCTTTATTAAGAAGTATTTCATTTATCTCATCTTGAGGAATAGGGTGATTGCTTGAAGCCTTTCCTACGTTTATTTTTTCTGCAAGTTTAGGAATCATGCTAATTATTTCTTCTCCAATAAGCCTGTCGTATACAACAACATCAGCATTTTTAATAGCCCTCATTCCTTTAATGGTCATAAGCTCTCTGTCAAATGGCCCAGCTCCAACTAAAGTAACCTTCATCTTTACATCCCCTTTAGCATTTTTGATAATTTTTCTCCTAATTCCTTAGCTTTCCATCTATCTCCAGATATTGAGGCCTTTTTCATTTGGTTATTTTCATATGCAAACATGGCCATTATCTTTATTTCATTTCCATATACTTTTGCAAAAACCCCAAAGGCAGCGCTGCACCCTCCATTTAAAAGCTTCTGAACTTCCCTTTCTCCTTTAGATTCATCTTCAGAGTCTAAATTGTGAAATTTTTCAAGATAAGAAAAATCCTCTCCTTTTCTGCCTTGCACTGCAAGTATACCTTGAGAAGTTGATGGTATCATTTCATCTGGAGAAAATATTCTAGACACTCTGTTTGAAATATTTAATCTATTAAGCCCTGCCATAGCAAGAATAATTCCACCAAACTCTCCATTATCTAACTTTTCAATTCTAGAATTTACATTTCCTCTTATTGGAATTGTTTGTACCTTCTCAAATATCTCTTTTATTTGCACTTCTCTTCTTAAGCTAGAAGTTCCAATTGGTTTTTTATAATCATATGTTAAAATTCCATTTGGAAGTATTAAAACATCTCGTGGATCTTCTCTCTTTGACAGTGCCACAATAGGTAAATCGCTTAACTCTTCATAAGGCATGTCCTTATAACTGTGAACTGCAATGTCTATTTCATGATCTAAAAGAGCTTTTTCGATTTCTTTTACAAAAAGCTTCTTTCCACCAATTTTATTTAAAGTTTTATCAAGTATTTTATCCCCAGTTGTGGATATCTTTACAAGAGAAAGCTCTATAGAACAGTCATACTTTTTAATTTCATTCATCACTATTTCTGCTTGAACAACTGCAAGCTTGCTAGCCCTTGCTCCAACTTTAATTTTTCTCATTTTAAAATTCCTCTAATCAATTCTAAAATTTTTTTTACATCCTTGTGATTACCTTTTTTTGATATTGCTCCAATTGTAAACTCATCATTTTGTGCAATGCCAGGAAACCAAAAGCTGCATTCCTCTTTTGAATCTGCAACGCTTACAAATATTCCTAAATCTCTTGCCTCTTGTCCTATTTTCATGTTTACTTCTCTATTATTTGTAGCTGCAATTGCTAAATATGAATTTTTTATATCGCCCCTTTCATACTCTCTATTTATGCAGCTTATTTTATTATTTTGTTTTAAAACATTTAATTTTTCAGTTAATATAGGAGATATTACGGTGATATTAGCGCCAAAACTTAAAAGCACCTCCGCTCTTCTTTGCGCAATATTTCCACCGCCAATTATAATTGCGTTTTTATCCTTCATATCGATAAATAAAGGGAATTTTTTATTAAAATCAAAAGATTCTAAAACTTCAGAATATGTAAGGCCCTTTTCATCATTAGGTCGTGAAAGCACTATGACTTTTGCCTTTGTATCCTTTGCCGCTAAAAGCTTTTCTTTATATCCGCCAATTTCTCCAGAATCTTTAGTTATTAAATATTTAGCATTAACTGATTTTATCAAGGCTGCATTCATTTCATAAGAAAATGGCCCTTGCATTGCAATTATATTTGAGTTTTTAAAACCTAAATCAACTGCTTTTTTTAAAGAATCAAGCATAGGTAAAATTCTCACATATGCCCTAGAAGTATAATCTTTTAATTTAGTAAAGCCCTCTAAATCTTTGCTTCCAAGGGTTATAAGAATATTTCCTGTAGTTTTACTTAATATATCTACAATTTCATCTATAGTAGGAACATATATAACATCTTTGTCCTTTTCTCCTTCATCTCTAACAAGCCTAATATATTGTATATTAGTTTTCTTTGATGCATTTTTTATATTAGAAGTTACAATGCTTGCATATGGATGAGTTGCATCTATTATTAAATCAAATTCATTGTTTTTTATTAAATCTATAATTTCATCTTCATTTAACCTTTGAGATATGATTTTTAAGTTAGAGTTCTCATCTAAAGCGCTTTTCCCATACTCTGTGGCAACAAAAAGGGTTACATCAATATTGTTCTTGCTTAATATTTTTGAAAGCTCTCTTCCTTCTGTAGTTCCACCAAAAATAAGGACTTTATTTTTCATATTTTATATCCTCTTAATGTTACAAGCTTGTTATTTATAACTTTAGTACAGCTATTTCCTATAATCACAGTTGTAAACATATCTACCTTTTCACTTTCAAGCTCTATTAATGAACATATTTTATAATCATCTTTATTTTCTCTTAAAGCATTTCTTACATATCCACAGCATGTTTCCTTTGGTCTATATTTTAAAAATATGCTGCAGGCTTTTTTTAAATAATTTCCCCTTTTAATGCTTGAAGGATTGTAAATGCACACTGCAAAATCCCCTATGCAGCAAGCTTCTAACCTTTTTTCAATTGTCTCCCATGGAGTTAATAAATCGCTTAAGCTAATTACAGCAAAATCATTAGAAAGCGGTGACCCTAAAATAGATGCTACTGAAGAAGCTGCAGTAATTCCAGGAATGACATTGATTTCAATCTCAGGATATTTTTCTGACAATTCATAAATAAGCGATGCCATTCCATAAATCCCAGGATCTCCACTTGAAATTATAGAAACATTTTTTCCATCTAGCGCCTCTTTAAATGCCATTTGACACCTTTCAACTTCTCCTTTCATCTGTGTTGAAATGACTTTTTTGCCTTTTATAATATCCTTTATAAGATCTATATAAGCAGTGTATCCGATTATTACATCGCTATTTTCTAAAATACTTTTAGATTTAAAAGTTAAATGCTCCTCATCTCCTGGGCCAATTCCAACAACATTAATTCCCATACATATCCCCTTTCTAATTAAAATTCACATTCCATATTTCTTTAGCAATTGCCATTGTAATGCCATTTTTTGCTTTTTTATTCATAAGCATATGCCCAAATTTTGAAGTTATAAAGCATGCAGTTTCGCATACATTTCCCACTCCAGTTTTAGATTTAACAAAGCTTGATTTACAAAATTTATCTTCATATTTTAATAACTCATCTGCAGAGTATGTGCAAAAATTAATTTTATATTTTTCACATAAATAAAGTATAGCTTCTTCATCTTTTTTTAAATCAATTGATGAAATAGAAGAAACAGAATGAATTGCTATATTATTTTCCTTTAAAACATCTATAAAAAACTCTTCAAGCATATCTTTTTCTATACCCCTTCTCGCTCCAATTCCAATATGAAAGCATTTTGGAACGATGTTTAATGTGTTTTTAAATGGTTTTTCATAAGCGTTAAGCGATATACAAATCCCAATATCTCCATTGTCTTTTAAAACTATGTTTTTAGGAAGTGTCCCTATTATGTTAAAATTAGAATATAATGCCACATCTTTTTTTTCCAATAATTGTGATGATATGTGCTTTATATTTTCAATATTTACAATTTCATAGTTATTTTTTATTGCCCAAGTATCAACAGCAAATACATTGTTTATATCTGTAGCAGTTGTTAATATTGGGGTTGCATCAATTAATTTAGAAATATCTATAGAAAAATCATTTGCTCCACCAATATGACCAGATAATATTGGAATTACATATTTTCCAAGTTCATCAATAACTACAACAGCTGGGTCTTGTCCTTTACCTACAATAAAGGCTGCAATAGACCTTACTGCTATTCCAATTGCTCCAATGAATATTATTTTATTTTTAAACTTAAAAATTTCTTTCATTAAATCACTTAATTTCCCTCTAAAATGAGCATAGGCTATAGCCTCTATACCTTCATCTTTAAGGCTTTTAAAAATAAAATCACCAAGAATTGAACCTTGTTTTGAAAAACTAATTATATATATTTTACTCAAATCATTCCTTCCCCTTAGACTTTTCTCTAAACTCGTGAGAAAACTCAGGACTGTAAAGCATTGATCTTTCATATTTTCCTTTTAAGAAGTCTCCAACAAGTATTAATGCTGTCTTTTTTATTCCAGCTTTTTCTGCCTCACTTTGTAAATTTTTAATGGTAGTTCTTATTATCTTTTCATCTTCCCAAGTTACCTTATAAGCTATAGCTGCTGGAGTGCTTTCATCATATCCACCTTCAATAAGTTTTTCTGAAAGTTTTTTAAGCATACCTGTGCTTAAAAATATAACCATAGATCCATTTATTTTTGCTAAATTAACAATGTCCTCTTTTTTTGGTACAGAAGTAATTCCTTCCATTCTCGTTAAAATAACTGTTTGGCTTACTCCTGGCAGCGTATATTCTGTTTTAAGAGATGCTGCAGCTCCAAAAAATGAGCTTACGCCAGGAACTACCTCGTATTTAACATTATTCTCATTTAATATATCCATTTGTTCTGCTATAGCTCCATAAATGCTTGGATCTCCAGTATGTAACCTCACTATATTTAAATTTTTATGTTCATCTTTTAAAATCACATCCATAACTTCTTCTAAGGTCATATTGGCGCTATTATAAAATTTACAAGAACTTTTAGCATATTCTAATAACTTAGGGTTAACAAGTGAACCAGCATATATTATAATATCTGCACAAGATAAAAGCTTTTTGCCCTTTACAGTTATTAACTCTACATCTCCAGGTCCTGCTCCAACAAAATAAACCATTAAAATTCCTCCTTTATAACAATAGTTGAAAAATAACTATTGCCATTAAAATCCTCTATATTTTCATATATTTTTTCATCCTTCATATTAGAGCATTCAACTATTTTAGCGTTTTTGCAAAGGCCTTTTTCTTTTATTTTAGATATGATTTTTGTTATATTTTTTCCAGATTTCATTATTACTTTATTGCCTTTAATATCTAATATCTCATCTATATTGTTCTCATTTGCAGCAAGTATGTTTAAACTTTCATCCCCTTCACAAAGTGAAGTATTTAAAGCTGCAGCCACAGCACAAAAAGATGTTACACCTGGAATTATTTCTGTCTTAAATCCCTTTTCAGCTATGATTTTATGCACATACATATATGTGGAATAAATGCTTGGATCTCCCAAAGTTACAAAGCCAACATCCTTCCCATTTTCTAAAAATTCGCATATCTTGTTTGCAGCATTCTCTCTAGCTTCAATTCTTTTTTTGCTATCCTTTTCCATGGAAAAATAAATTGAACATACTTCTTTATCTTTTATATAAGACTCTACTATTAAAAAAGCCACTTGATTTTTTTCTTTTGTAATAGGAAAGGCTATAATATCGCACTTTTCCATAGTATTAATAGCTTTAATAGTTAATAGCTCTTTATCACCTGGCCCTACACCTATTCCATATAGCTTACCCTTCATAATTCCCTCCATTTTCCATAAACGACGTTAATATTCCATATTCTTCAGTAAAAACTATAAAATCTATTTTTATTTTTTTCTTTACCCTTTCATCTATGTGGTATTTTATCTTCTCTCCAATTTTTTCCCACACTTTTTCACTTATATTTTCATCTTTCATAATTAACAGCGCTTCATCAGTTGTTATAGCACTCATTATTTTATTTATTATGGTTTTATCTATTCCAATAGCTCCACAATGAGCTGCGATTATTTCCATTCTGCAATCTGCTACCTTTGAATGTGTATTCATAATTCCACCTGCAAGCTTAACCATTTTGCCTGCATGTCCAATTAACAATATTTTCTTTACTCCTTTATATACCGCATAATCTAAAGCATCGCCAATAAAATTAGAACATTTTATAAAATCATCTGCATTTAACCCTAAATGATTTTTTGCAAAATCTCTTCCATAATTTCCAAAAGTCAAATACAAAAAATCCTTACCCTCAGAAATTTTCATATCCATTTCAACCTTTATTGTATCTATAAGAGCTTTTTCACTCATAGGCTCAACAATTCCTGATGTTCCTAAAATAGATATACCTCCAATTATTCCAAGCCTTTCATTCATAGTTTTCTTTGCTATTTCTCTTCCTTCAGGGCATGAAATAATCACCTTAATTCCACCTTTGTAATTAAATTCATTACAGACCATAAAAACATTGTCCTCAATATTTTTATAAGGAACTTTATTTATAGCATGTTTTCCAATAGAAACTTTAAGCCCTTTTCTTGTAACTATTCCTATCCCTTCACCACCTTCAATTGCTATTTTGCTTTTTGTTTTTAAACATGTTGCAAAAATTTTTATTCCATTTGTTACATCTGGATCATCTCCAGCATCCTTTATAACTGAGCATCTCACCCATTCATTTGTCCTTTTTATATCATGTATTTGTATATTTAAAACTATATTATCTTTAGGGATCCTTACATCAATGCTTTCTACATTATGACCTGAAAGAAGCATTAGAGCACTTGCTTTAGCTGCAGCAGCAGAACATGTACCTGTTGTATATCCTGATTTTAATTTTTTTCCATTTTTAAAATTAAAAAATCCCTCCATTATGCCTCCAGAACTATATTATAAAAAAAATCTCATAGTCTAGAGACTATGAGATAAAAATTACAACTATTTTGTAAAATCTATACCATCTCTATTCACCGTAGAATCTGATATTATAATAATTTAATTAAATAAATTATTAGCAAAAATAAGCAGGTTTTCTGGCTTAGGAGTCATCATAAAACTTTACCTTCCCGAATTACCAGTGGTTTAATTAAAGTTTTACTCTTCCATTACAGCGGCGGGACCGCATAGGATTTTAACCTATTTCCCTTTTAATCAAAATATAATTTATTTTGACACTTATTTTTATATTTAATTGACTTTATTATAGTTTGTCTTTATCCTTTGGTCAACATGTTATTTGAATATTTAATGAATTTATTATATAATTTTTAACTAAAGGAAGTGATTTTTTTGAAAATATTATTTGGAACAGGTAATGCAGCAAAGCTTTCACACTTAAAAAGATGCCTTAGCGATTTGCCTATTTCTTTAATTGGACTTAATGATTTAAATAAACCTGTTCTTAAAATTGAAGAGTCAGGCAATTGCCCATTAGAAAATGCAAAAATAAAAGCAAAGGCATATTATAAAGAGTATAACATGCCTGTTTTCTCATGCGATACCGGTCTTTTCATATTTGGCTTAAATAAAGAGAGACAACCTGGAACTCACGTTAGAACTATAAATGAAAAAAGGTTAACTGATGATGAAATGATAGAATATTATTCCTCTTTGTCAAAAGAATTTGGTGGCAAAATGTATGCTAGATACGAAAATGCAATATGCATGATAGTTAATGATAAGGAATATTATTATGATGGTGAGGATATAAAGAGCGAAAAATTCATCATTTCTACCACTGCCCACCCAAAAAAAGTTCAAGGCTTTCCAATAGATAGCCTTGCTATAGATATATATTCAAATAAATATTATTACGATATAGACTATGCAAAAGATTATTTTAGTGTAGATAATGGTTTTCATAATTTTATAGAGCGAGTGTTAAATAATGCAAATTCTATTATTTAATAGCTACATTTAATGCTTTTTTAAATTTATATATAAACCCTCCTGAAAAAATAAGTTCAATAAGTTCCTTAGCCCATAGAGGTTTACGTTCAAAATTTAATGATATACTTAGAGCAGTCAATATAGAAAGAGGATCATCTAACATTTTTTCCTCTTCGCTATATTCTCCATAGTAATACAAGAATACTTTCCTTGAATTATTGCTTAATGCTGTGAGAACATTCCTAACATCACAATATGCCATACCGTAACCCATAAGATGAAAATCAAACATCAAAACCGAATTTCTTGCAATAACCATATTTAAATGCGAAAAGTCATTGTAATTAAATGTTTGAGGTAGTTTTTTTGCATAATCAATAACTTCTTGATACCTATTTAAAACAAGTTTCCAGCCTGGAGCATTTATGAGTTTATATACACTTGTAAGTGTTTCAAGTGATGTGCTTGTTATATAAGACAATTCATCTAAAAAAAATGGTTCCACACTTTTTTCTTTAATGTACTCTTTTCCTTTTCTATGTAACTCCCTATACCAGCACGCTAGAGCAATCACAACATCCTCGTCTTCAAGATCTTTATTCTTTGCAATTCTCTTATCTATAGAGTGGTCAATTGATTCTAATAGTATTGCAGATTCTGACGTGGCTATTACCTTTAAGGTTGGAATTTTAAGAGATTTAAGTAACTCATAAAATTTAATTTCTCTATTGTTTTCATTTGTATAACATTTAAGTACATAATATTTATTTTCATATTTAAGCCTATATACAATATTTCCATGCTTATTGCTCATCATGGAAATATTAGAGCATTTTTCTTTATCTATCCCAAGAAGACTAATTGTGCTTTTAACATTCATATATCTATATCCATATCCTTATACAATGTAAATGTTTTACCTTATGAGCTTCATATCATTAATCATTACCATTTTAATATTAAATGTCCTAAAATAAACAAATCATTTCTTTAATTACATAAAATAGATCTTCAGTACATTATTTTCTCCTTTTTCCATATAATATGTTTAAGAAAATTAATGCAAACTTCAAAATCAATAATATTGAGGTGATAATGTGAAACAAAGGGCCATGAAGAAAGATTTTTTATCTAGAATTAATTATTTTTTTACCAATCAAAACAGATTTTTTAGAATTTATTGTGAAAATCCAAAATATATTTTTAATTTAATGTTTCATCTAACAATTTCAATATTGTCAATTATCATTATATACAATAATGAGATAAAAAACTATATAAAAAATTTTAATAATATTGAATCATTGCTAAATATTAATTATATGCTTTCACTTAAATTAATTGCATCAGTTGTTGATATTTTATTATTTGGTATCTTATTTTTTATATTAGTTAAAATACTTAAATCTAATAGGCAATTTAAACATGTATTTTCAGTAATTTGTTCATCGTATTATTTTATTTCATTTCAAAAAATATTAAACTTAACGTATCAAATAATGGAGAAAGAAAATAATAATTACGATTCATCAGCAATAAATACAATTGTAGATTCAATATTTCAATATTTCAATATTTTTTCAGTATTCTTTTTTATTTTTGTTGTAATTGGGTTGTATATTGTTACTGAAATTAAAATGAGCAAACTTTTTTTTGGAAGCGTATTAGTTCAAATTATTAATTTAATTGTCTTAGTTTCAACTTCCATAATTGCACTAAGGCAAAATGAATTAATTACTTTTAAAAGAGCATTATTAAATATTTCTCTTAAGCAAGGATAAATTTATGTATATTGTAGAAGTTAACGATTTAAAAAAAGATTTTTTTGTAAACCAAATGAAAATAAACATTTTAAAAGGCATAAACTTAAAAATTGAAGAGGGCGCAATAGTTTCTCTCATGGGAGAAAGCGGGTCAGGAAAGACCACTTTTCTCAATGTGCTAGCTGGTTTAATGCGCCCTACTTCTGGAAACATTTCAATATGCAATAAGTCAATAAATCTTTTAGACGAAAATGAGATATGCAATTTTAGGAAAAAAAGATTAGGCTTTATTTTTCAATCATTTAATCTTATACCTCATTTTTCAGCTTTAGATAACGTTGCTTATCCCCTCATATATTCAAAAATCAAAAAACTGGAAAGAATAGAAAAAGCATACGAGATTTTATCAAAGGTTGGACTATCTGATAGAGTTCACCACAAACCCTCAGAATTATCAGGAGGGCAACAGCAACGAGTATCAATAGCCAGGGCTCTTATTAACAACCCAAAAATAATACTTGCAGATGAGCCTACAGGAAATTTAGACAGCAAAAATGCAAAGGAAATTTTAGATCTAATAAAAGAGATAAACAAAACTTATAATACTACATTTATAATTGTTACCCATTCCCATGAAATTTCTTCTTATATGGATAAAGTTATAAATATTAAAGATGGTTTAGTTGTATAACTATTTTTTTACGAAAGGAGACCAAATAATGAAGAAAATAATTTTTATAATTACATTGATGATTTCTTTATATATATTGATTTTTAAAATAACCTTTGCAGCGCCTGTGCTTCTAATAGACAAGGTAAATATAAATCCAGGTGTAGCTATCCCTGGAAAAAACTTTTTTATTGAGTTTTATCTTAAGAATAATACAAATCGCAGAATAGATAATATAGTTTTAAAGGCTAAACAGCTTGAAGGTAAAAACACGCTTTCTGGTTTTTCTCCAGTTGGAACAAATCAATCTTATTTAAATTCTATTGATCCTTCTTCTGAAGGTGTTATAAGGCTGGAAATGATTGTGGATTCTCAGCTAAAAACTGGCGTATACAATATCGAGGTTTTACTTTCATATAACGAAAAAGATTTAGATACTATAGAGGAGACTAGATTAATTGGTGTTGTTGTTAATAGGCCAGCAAATTTATTAATTACTGATATTGATGTTTCAAATAAAAAGGAATTAAAATTTACTGCTGTAAATGCTTCAAGTGCTAGAATTGCTGATGCTGTAGTGTATACATATTTTGGAGAATTAGAGAAAATTAAATATTTAGGGGTCTTAGAAGCTAATGATGAAAATGAAATTGTAGAAAGCATACCTGAAAATATCCCTGAAGGCAATATTAAAATTAAAATAGTTTATAAAGATGAGTTAAACAAAGATTATGTTATAGAAAAAGATGTTACAATTGAACAAAAAAACGATGAATCTGTTTCTGAAATAGGATATAGATCAAATATTTGGTTTTTTGTAAAAAAGATATTTGGAATTGGCATATAATATGAGCTATAAAGATTTAATTGATTTAGTATTTACAAATTTAAAGCTTAGGAAAAATAGGACTATTTTAACCATATTAGGAGTAGTTATTGGAAGTACTTGCATTTTCACCTTAATGTCATTAGGCCTGGGACTTAAAAAAAGTTCCTCTGAATCCTTTGAATCATTAGGAGATGCAAGGACTATTTCCGTTTACCCAAGTCCTAAGGGCTATTTTAATGAAGATAGCAATTCTTCGAAAATTAAAATAAAAGACTCACTTGATGATAAATCCATTAAAGAAATAAAAAACATAGATGGTGTAGATGATTTAATTGTAAGATTATTAATTCCAGTTCATAAAGTTTTTTTTAAAGAAAAGCCTATACAATGTAGTATAATAGGATTAAACATTAATTCAAGTTTAACAAATAAAAAATTGTTATATGGAAAATATCCCAATTCTAATGAAAAAAAAGGAGTTATAGGCTTTAATTTAGCCTGCATTTTGCTTAATATAAGCCCTCAGGATTTAAAAGTTCAAACAAAGGTAAAAAAACTTTTAAATAAATCTATAGAAATTGAGTATTTTTCAGAAGAAGATAACAGCTTTTCTAATGATAACAATATTGAGGATATAGAAAATATAGAAGATAAAAAGAAAAATAAGCTAATTATAGAAATCTGTGGAATTTCAGCCATGAACTCTGAATTTTCCTCAGAAATTTACTTGCCATTAAACATAGGAAAGAAAATATATAAAAGTGTACATAGCAATGAAAATAAAGTACAATATTCTAGTATGAGTGTTATATGCGAAGATTTAAAATCTGTTTCAAGTGTTGAGAAAAATATACTAAAATTAGGGTATACAGCCTTTTCGTTAAATTCAGTAAAAGAATCTATAAATAAAATAATGACACTTATTACAATGTTTCTTGGGTTTTTAGGATCCATATCGCTTTTGATTTCCTCTTTTGGAATTTTAAACACTATGAATATGTCAATACTTGAGAGAAGAAAGGAAATTGGAATAATCAAAGTTTTGGGAGCTAACATATCTGATGTAAAAAAAATTTTCGTATGCGAAGCTTTAGTAATCGGATTCATTGGTGGTATTATAGGAATTTTTACAGGTCTTATAATAAATTCTCTAGGAAATTATATTATGAGAATTTATGAAACTTCTAATAACGAATCTACATATACAAACATGTTTATTGTCACTCCGTTTTTAGTCATATTTATATTGGTGTTCTCAAGCTTAATGGGTTTGCTTTCCGGCCTATACCCAGCCACCAAAGCTTCAAAGTTAGATGTTATTAGCACCCTTAAAGATGAATAATCTAACTTTAAATTAATACTAAAAAAATTTTAAGGAGAAAATTTTATGAGATGTATTGTATTTTATGTCTCTGCAGGAAATGGACATAAAAGCGCAGCTGAGTCTATAAAAAACAACTTTTTATCATTAAACCCTTCTGCAGAAGTAGAATGTATGGATATATTAAAATGTACTAATAAAATTGTTGATAAATTTATTTCAGTAGGATATGAGCAATCTATAAAAATATCACCTTATATATTTGGAAGGATATATTATCATACAGAAAAAAGCCAGGATGTTATTTTAGGCAATATGAGTTATGCAGTAAATAGATCCATGACATTTAAATTAATTCCTTTAATTAACCATTATGACCCTGATATAATAATATCAACACACCCTTTTGCAACTGAAATCATCTCTATACTTAAAAGAAAGTATAGCTATAGAATTCCCTTAATAACCGTATTAACTGATTTTATGCCCCATAGCTTTTGGGTACATCCTCAAAATAATGCTTATATAGTTTCAAATGAAGTGATGGTAAATGAACTTGTAAATTATGGAGTTAATAAAGAAATAATATATAACTATGGAATTCCTATAAGAGAAAGTTTCTATAAAGATTTTAATAGAAATGATGTTTTAAAAAGTTTAGATTTAGATCCATCTATGTTTACTTTTCTTGTTATGGGTGGCTCCACAAGCTCATCAAAACTTGAAAAGCTTGCTGAAATTATTAGCGAAACTAATTTACCTATTCAAGCTGTATTAGTTGCTGGTGGAAGCTCAAAGTTATACAATTCATTTACAGAAATAAAGCAAACTAGCAAAATAAAGCTTGCAGTTCTTGGTCATACAGATAGAATTCCTGAACTTATGAAATCCTGTGATGCTGTTATAACAAAACCTGGTGGGCTTACTATTACAGAATGTTTAGTCTCAAATATTCCAATAATAATATTCTCTCCAATACCAGGAGTTGAAATGAGAAACAAGGAATTTTTACTTGAAAATAAATTAGCTTTCTACATAGAAAATGCAAAAGATGTACATATTTTATTGGATAATATAATTTTTAACAGGCAAACTTTAAAAGACATGAAAAATTTATATGCAAAATATGCTGCTTTAAATTCAGCAAAGGATATATACAATTTATCTGTAAAAATAATAAATGAATATAGAAAAGTAAAATACACTAAACTTAAACCAATACTTGTAAATTAAAGGATAGAAATTAAAACTTCTATCCTCCAATTATATTTGGATATATCTTTACATTATCGTCTTCTTTAAGTAAATATTCATAGCCTTTAATGTACCCATTAACTTGAATAAAGCCTATTTCATCAATATTAATTCTCTGATTACAAATAAGCTCTTTCAAACTAATAATATTATCCATTTCAACAGTAACAGTTTTATTTCCATCAAAATATTTTCGAAACCACGGTGTTAAAATTAAATTGATTTTCATAATGTGCCTCCATCTTTAGTTTAGTATAGAAAATGTGAATTTCTAATCCATGCCTCTTTTTAACACTTCTTCTATTAATTTAAAGTTCGGAACTCCATCAAATACCTCTTCTCCATCTACATAATAAGCTGGAACATATTCATGATATAATTCCTTGTATTCAGCAGGTCTATTGTCTTCATCAATTATTTCTATTTGCACGTCTTTATACTCAGGGTTTTTGTCTTTTAAAGCTTGAACCATCTTTATAGCCCTTTTACAATGGGGGCAAGTATCTAAGGAAAACATAACAACTTTTTTCATAAAATTCACCTTTTAAATTGTATTTATATAATAATTATAATTATTATTTCTCATGTAGTAAATAATTATTATTCTACAATTACAGAAATTCCATCAGGTATTGCTAATATTTTAGTTTTATTATCTTTTAAAATCCTTTCAGCTATTGTAACTGCTTCTTCTATAGAATGAGCTGGAATCATATGCATATTTTTAATCATTTCATCATCTAAATTGGAAATATATATAACTTTTGCCTTTTTTAAAACTCTTGCCAAAACTTGAGACTCCCATTGATCAATTCTAGTTTCATCTTTATTAGTTTTTAAAAACCCTTCCATCATTTTATCAATATCTTTTTGCTCTAAAAAAGTCTTATAAAACTCTAAGGACCCATGGCCATCTTCAGATTTTGCTAGCATTATAATTACACCATTATCCTTTACAGTGCTTTCTGCTGCTGTCATACCTTTTACAGCTTGATATATATTTTGATCAAGTGGATAACCACCGTTGGTGACAATTACAATATCAGATAAAATACTTTTAACTTTGCATTTATCCAAAAGAAAATCACAGCCTGCTTTATGGGCTAAATTGCAATCTCCAGCCACAGCATATATTACTTCTTTTTTTGAATTAATGACAACATTGCAAATAAAGGAAAGTTTAGCTTGTTTAGCAGCATAAATCATATCTAAATGAATTGGATTGTTTTCTAAAATTCCAGTGCGAGCATATGGGCTGTTTATAAATTCAGAATTATGGTTGTACATTACAGCTTTTCTATTTGCAATACCTGGAAAAACGCTTTTCCTTCCACCTGAAAATCCAGCAAAGAAATGAGGTTCTATGAATCCTTCAGATACAAGTAAATCCGCCTCCATAGCTATTTTATTTATTATTATATCTCCTCCTGAAGGAAGCTTACCTATATTAACAAAATCAGAATTATCACAATCATGTACTATGATTTTTTCATTATTTACAATTTCCTCTCCAAATTTATTAATAAGCTCTTCTTTTGTTGTATTTCTATGACAACCAGTGGAAATTAAAATTGTAATATTTGCATCTTTATTGTTTTCTCTTATCTGCCTTAATATTTCAGGTATGATGATTTTACTAGGCACAGGTCTTGTGTGATCGCTTGCTAGGATCACTATATTTTTTAATCCCATAGCCATAATGCTTAATTTCTTTGTTCCAATTGGATTTTCTAAAGCAATGCGCACAATATCTTCTTCTTGAAAATTTGGTTTAAAGCTGTGCAATTTTGAAATTATTTCACCATTAAAACGTTCATCTGGTATATCATATTCCAAATATTCTCTGCCATAAGGAAATTTTATTTTTGGCATAAGAGCATCTCCTTTTATTTATTTATTTTTAATTATATCATTTTCGTAGTAATTCTATAGTAATTTTCATAAACATTAAGTACATATAATTTTGCAGGGTATAAAAATGAATAATGATGAAATTAGTATGCTTAAGGCAAATTTGTACTTAACTTTTTTTAACTGTAGTAGAGAATAATTATAATAATTGCTTACCTTGAACTTAGCAAAATAAATTTATATAATAAATACATAGCCGGTTATAAATCTCTTAAGAAAGGGGTTGGTTGATTTGAAAATTTATGAGGTGACTAAACTCTAGTCATATCATAAGAGCTTAAATGCTCATAAGCACAGTTTGATTTTCAAGCTGTGCTTATTAATTAGATTATTTAAATTTATTTAGGTAAAACTTATTTATAATTAAATACTACCTTGTTATATTCCACTATAAAATATATAATATGTATATACCAAATTTAGAAATCTTCTGAAAGGGGTTGATTATTGTGATTATAATTTATGAGGTGACTAAACTTTAAAGTTAATCATAATTGTGAGATATCTCACAAGGTACAGTTTATTAAATCTGTGCTTATTTTAACACACAAAAAATCATATCAGGAGGATCTTTTTTTGAAATATAAAAATGCTAAGGATGTTTTACCAGAACATCTTCTTTCAGAGATACAAAAATATATTGATGGAGATTTAGTTTATATTCCCAAAAGCCAAGAAAGAGCTAAATGGGGAAGCCAATCTGGTTACAGAGATCAAATAAATAATAGAAATATAGAAATTATGGAAATGTATGAAAGCGGTAGTTCTATGGAAGATATAGCCAGAGAATATTTCCTTTCAACTGAAAGCATAAAAAAAATATTGAATAAATGCGCAAGGCAAAAGGCTCTTGTTTAAAAAAAAGCTTACTTAACAAAAAGTTAAAATACTTTTATTAAGTAAGCTTTTACTTATTTAATAAAATTCTGCAATTCCTCCAAAGTCCTTGGAATTTTAGAATTTGAAAAGACAAATCTTTCCTTAAGCATTTCTGTAACTGAATAGATTAAAGGCTTTTTTAACCCTGCTTTTAATAAAATATCATCTGATGAAAACACATGATTAACATCTGCATCTAAAATAACTTCTCCCATGCAAAACACAATGGCTCTATTTGCAAATCTAAAGGCAAAATCCACATCATGTGTAGAAACAACAAGAGCAATACCAGCACTAGTTAAATCATTAAGAGTCTTTTCCAAAATTTCTACATTTTCAGGATCAAGGGATGCAGTTGGCTCATCTAATAAAATCATATCTGGTTTCATTGCAAGTATATCAGCTATGCTCACTCTCTTTTTTTCTCCACCGCTTAAATATTGAGGAGGCCTATTCTCATAACCTGTTAAATTCATTTTTTTAAGGGAATATTGAACCCTTTTTATAACCTCATCTCGATTGAGCTTTAAATTCATAGGCCCAAAGCTAATTTCATTTTCAACAGTTCCAGCAATTATCTGGCTATCTGGATCTTGAAACACAAGCCCAACTGCTTGTCTTAACATAGAAATATCTTTTTTTAAAACTTCTCTTCCCTTGAGAAATATCTTTCCACTTTCAGGTTTAATTACTCCATTGCAACATAAAAAGAATGTACTCTTCCCAGCTCCATTTTTTCCAAGCACTGCAATTCTCTCACCTTCATAGATTTTAACTGATATGTCCTTTAGCGCATGATACTTTTCTTCATATTTAAAATTAATATGTTCAAGATTTAATAGTTCCTTCATATACATCTCCTAATGAAGTAGTAATGATATTAGCAAAGTAAAAATTATAATTCCTGCAGCAAATAATACATGAGCAATTTTAACTTTTTTGCTATTATCTAAAAATCTAATTTGAGAATCAAAGCAGCGACTTTCCATGGCATCAAAGTTTATATTAGCTTGCCTATAACTTCTCGATAAAAGATTAGAATAAATGCTTCCAGTTGTCCTAACACTTGTACCAAAATTTATAAAACCAAGTCTACTCTTTGCTGCATCATGCATTGTATTGTACATAAAAAGCAGTATAAAAATATATCGATATATTAGATACATAAGCTCTATTATAATCTCAGGGCAGTGCATTGTTCTTAAAACACTTATTATTTCAGACATAGGAGTAGTTAAGCTGAGCAAATAAACACAGCTTAAACCTCCTAAGGCACGGCACATTACAATAGTTGCCCTAATTTGCGCTTCTGAAGTTACGCTAAGCCAAAAATTAAATATATAAATATTTATAATACCCTTATCATAACTTACAACCTCAAATAAGAGAGCAAGTCCACTTACTAATAAAAATGACACTGGCAATAATAGAAAGTGCACATATATATCTAACTTTAAGCCTCCAACATATACAATGAGTATTAGCACTGCAATGGCAAGAAAAATTCCTACAATTGGACTTTTTGACCATATGCACAGTACCAAAAGAAAAAACACTGTAGAAGCTTTAAGAATTGAATTTACTTTATTTAAATTAGATCCATATGCCAGTACATCTATGGTTAAAATCCCTGTATGTTTATGCCTGCCTAAAAAACTAAGTGCTATTCCAAGCATTATACAAATGGGCAAAAGAATTATCCATGAAATTCTACCATAAAACAAACACCAAACAACTATCATGGCAAGCATTGAGGTTATCATATTTATCACCTAACTTTTAGCTGCTTACCACCTGAATATTTTTTCCTTGCAACCAAATAACCAAAACCAAAGGCCATAATACCAACACCAATTCCAGTTTGTATGCAGAAAAATAAGCTTTCAACTTCTCCTGGAATCTCTCCACCAATAAGCGTCTCTAAAATTGGTGTAAACCAAGGTTTATATTCTTGGCCAGTTACCTCTACAATCATTTGGCTCCCGGCATCATCACTGCCACCAAATTCTGCTCCTTTTAACAAAAATAAAGGCACAAAGGCTATAACTATGATCAATAAAATAATTATTGCTGCAGTTTTTGCATTGCTTTTCATACTTTACCCCTTTCTATATATGCCAATTCTTTAAGCTCAGGTTCTGCAAAACTTTCCATCCCCATTATTATTAAAACAGTTACTAATCCTTCAATAATTGCAAGAGGAAGCTGCGTAGGTGCAAATACTCCTAGAAATTTAATAGCACTTGCAAATATTCCACCAGATTCACTAGGATATGCAATTGCTAATTGAAAACTTGTGATGCAGTAAGTAAATAAATCTCCAAGCATAGCAGCTATAAATATATTTACTTTTTTATTAAGGCCAAACTTTTTACCTACTGTATAAAGAAGCCATGTAAGAATTGGCCCACTAATTGCCATGCTAAATGTGTTTGCAAAAAGAGTAGTAAGACCACCATGTGCAAGTAAAATTGCTTGAAAAATTAACACTATAATTCCAAGTACGCTAGTTACAGCTGGCCCAAATAAAATTGCAGAAAGCCCTGTGCCAGTCATATGGCTACAGCTACCTGTAACAGATGGTATTTTAAGCGATGAAATAACAAAGATAAATGCTCCACACATTGCAAGAAGTATCAAAACTCGCCTTTTTGTTTGCAGAGTCCTTTGAATATTTATAAGGCCAGCTACTAAAAATGGCAAACAGATAATTCCCCAAACAATGCAATGTACAGCAGGTAAATACCCCTCCATAATATGCATTGCACTCACAGCCGTTGGCATTGCAAAAGTAAAAGAAATCATTAAAGATAGCATTAATACTGCTCTTTCAAATTTAGAATATTTCATTTTAACTCCTCCTTTAAATTAAAAAAAGCAACCTATTGGTTGCTTTGATAACAATTTATATAACAATGGAAAAGTATGTACCTATCTACACTTATCCTGTTTTTCAGCAAACTGATTACCGCAGCAACTGAAGAATAACGAGCAGGTATCCTGACTTAAGATCATCATTTTACACAGCCTTCTCAGCATAAAGCCAATGGCATAATGTGTAAAACTCCTTATTACAGTGACGGATTCGTTCTGGATTTACACCAGATTCCCTGTTTTCTTTAACGAAACTCTCATCTAAAGTTATTTAATTTTATTTCATGATAACATATTATTATTTTATTGTCCATTGTATTTTAAAACTTCTTTAATTCCTGCTTCAAGCACTTCTAAAGACTTATCGACTTGTCTTTCATCTATTGCAAGAGGTGGTCTAATATTTAAAATATGCCCACTTCCTGTCATATATAAACCATTCTTACAAGCATATCGAGCAATATCTTCAACAATTTTAAGAGGTTCTTTTGTTTTATAATCTTTTACAAACTCTATAGCTAGTGCAAGACCTCTGCCTCTTACATCCCCAACTTTATCATATTTTTCTTTTATTAAATTTAACCCATCTAAGAATTTTTGTCCATTTCTTTGAACCTTTTCTAATATATTTTCTTGTTCAATTATTTCAAATACAGCATTTGCAGCTGCACATGACACTGCATTTCCTCCAGTCCCTCCTGCTAATTCATAAGGCAATAAAGATTTTGCAATTTTCTTAGGCATACAAAGCCCTCCAATATGCATGCCATTTCCCATAGCCTTTCCAATGCAAAGCATATCTGGTTCAACATCTTCCCACATAAATCCAAACATCTTTCCAGTTCTTCCAAACCCAGATTGAATCTCATCTAAGATAATAATAATTTCTCTTTCTTTAGCCCAAGAAAAAATCCTCTTAAGATAACCATCAGGCGGGAACACAATTCCTGTAATTGTTTGAAAAGGCTCGATTATCATAGCTGCAATTTGTCCACTGCTTTCTGCATTTAATTTCATATCTAAAAAATCTATGCAATAAAAATTACAACTTTCTTTTTGTTTTCCAAACGGACATCTATAGCAATTAGGATAAGGTGCATAAACGCATCCTGGCATTAATGGGCCATATTTATATTTTCTTTTTAAAACACCAGTCATACTTGCTGCGGCATAAGTCCTTCCATGAAGCCCACCCCAAAATGACAATATTTCATGGTTTAAAGTGTGGCGCTTTGCAATTTTCATAGCCCATTCTACAACTTCACTACCGCTTGATGCTAAAAATATTTTATCAAGGTTAGGTGGTATATGTTTAATTATGTTCTTAAAAAGCTCTGCCTTTTCTTCACTTACAATGCTTTTTTCAGTTGATAATTTCTTTAAAGCACAAGTTACATTTTTAATAAATTTATCATTGCTATGGCCGATATTGACACATATTTCACTTAAGTCAATATATCTATTGCCATATACATCTACAAGCTCCGCTCCATTTGCATATTCTATTATTGGTTCATCTATTTTAGTTCCATTTAAATTCAAATCATGTTTTTCAATTATGTTAATATATTCATTTAAATTTTTCATTTATTTATTAAAACCTTTCTAAAAAATATATAATATCATCTATTTTCGCATCCATTATTTTTTTACCCTTTTCCACATTAGCTAACTTTGCATTTCCATTTATTCCATTTTCAGTTTCCATTTTACCACCAACAAAAACTTTTTTTATTCCATTTTGAACTGCTCCAACAATTTCTACACTGTACTCTTCAACTGCTTTATCCATATGCACTAAACTAGGATTAATAGACAACATACAAGAAGTCTCAGCCTCATCACCATGTCCTCCTTTTTTATTTTCACATACCCTTATCAAAGCTTCTTTTCCAATTCCTAATATATCAGTTACTGCAATAAATACTCCATATTCATTATGCATGTCTTGAGATAATATTTTCAAAGGACAATGGGTAGAGACACCTCCATCTAAAATTAAGAATTTCTTAACTTTAAATTTTATGAAACTTTTTAGAATATCTTTAACAAAATTAATAAAATTATTTGATTCTATTGAAACACTTCCTGGAAAATCCACAAAAGCTGGATAATAAGCATAGGCAAGAGTTGGCAATAATATTACATCAAACCTTTCAACAATTCTATTTGCAATTTCATCAATCACAAAAAAATCTGTGCCACAAGGCAGATGAGGACCATGTTCTTTTGTACCTCCGCCAATAGGCAATACTACTATGGCATTTTCATTGGTAAAATCTTTTGCAAAATCCCATGTTAC
This sequence comes from Clostridiaceae bacterium, assembly GCA_031549885.1. GTDB lineage: Bacteria > Bacillota > Clostridia > Clostridiales > Clostridiaceae > WQUF01. The sequence goes on along the minus strand of JAVBPD010000077.1, from coordinate 4,110 downwards.
TTCTGACAATTTAAATCCTTTCAAAAATATCACCTCAAAAATTTTTAATATAATGATAAGCTTACCTTAAAATTAATCAATGAACTTTAAAAGGTAAGCTTTATTTAGCTATTGAATCCTAATACATGTATTGCATGGGTCAGTTTTAGGGCAGCTTTTATATGGTCCATTTAATATATTTGTGCTTCTTTTTAATGTTGAACATTTATTAGTTGAATGAAATGATTTACCACTTTCAACCCAATATACAGTTCTATTTTGGTCTTTTATTAATTGTAAAAGAGTAGACTCAATTTTTGATACTGGCTGTGAAGTAGGTTCATCATATCTGATGGTTCCACCAAGGGCTTTTCCTACTAAATTTTTATCAGTTTGAGGAAGCATTGCCAACACATCTATACCTGAATATTGTTTTAGCTTTAACATAAATAAATTGAATTTTCCAATTTTAGTAGCAGGAACTGATGCTGAAGATAAAGTATTAAAATACCAAAATACTTTTTTAAATGGATCCCATCCAACTTTATTTTTTATCGTCATCAAGATATATGTTAATCCATCGCTTGAGAACTTACCTTTCATAAATGATTCATTATAGCTTATTTTCTTACTTGCATATAGTTTATCATAATAAGCCTTTCCTCTTGTCTGCTCAATCATATAAGCAGTTTTTATATATGTACTAGCATTATCAAAATTCCATCTTCCATCAAAATCAAATATATAACTCATTTGCTCAGCTATTACACTATGCCAATCAGAATCAACAATGTCTTTTAAATCTTCAATGTTAAAACTAGATCCCAAATTTATAATATTGTTTGTCACCCAAGCAACTCCAGGTTTATTAACAGAAACAATATTCACCCCATTTACAGGTTTTTTATTTACTAATTCAGAGTATTTTAAATATACATCATCTAAATAAGCTATCCACTTAGTTAAATTTTTTTCATCAACTCCTGCATAATACTTATCATCTAAACTTAATTTCACATACCTACCAGTTTTTAATGTGGCACCATTTACCATCGCAATATTTTTAACTGATAAAAAAAAGTTCAAAGTCAAAACACACATAATAACAGCAACAAGTTTGTTAAAATTAAAACTCTTCATATTTATTCTCCCCAAATATATAATGTATTAATTATACAATATTAGTATAAATTTAACTATAATTTAGCTATCAGTCTTAATATCAATTAAATTTTTTTAATAATAATATAAATAAGAAAATTATTAATTTAAGGATGCAATTTAGTGTATAGCCAATTTAGAGAAATATAACAAAATACACGGATAAATTTTAAAATCCTTGCAACAAATTAAAAAATTAGTTATAATAAACAAGTAAATAAAAATATGCGCTAGTAGCTCAGTTGGATAGAGTAGCTGGCTACGAACCAGTTGGTCGGGGGTTCGAATCCTCTCTGGCGCACCAAATGAAAATCTGAACATCTTGCTATAGGCAAAGAAGTTCAGATTTTTTTGTGTTTTAAAGTGTAATTATTGGTAACACTTTTTACAAACTATAAATATTATGTAATAGACGATTGTAAAACTAAAGTAAAGTAAGGAAATAAGCCAAACTAAGTGTAAATTTTATTGTTTTAAAATAAAAAAGTGCAATGAATATCTATATTTAAAATAATAAAAAGTTAGTGTTTTCAATACTTTCTGAATTTCACAATCGACTAAATATTATGTGAATTAGGAAGGGGTTAATATGGATAAAAATGAGATATTCTCTGAAAATACATTAACTTGGATTGATCAAGACAGAATAGAATTAACATTAAAATACTTAGATAACGAAGATCAATCAACAATTGATTGGACTGGTGATAATAAGGCTATAGACAATAAAGACAAATACTTTTCAACTAGTTTGTCTTATAAAGTAGTAATGTACACTTATGTAGATTATTTACCTGTGGGAAGCGTTACAATAACTTATGATTCAGTTTCCTTTTTACATAAGCCTACAATCCCGCCAGGAAGTCACTTTAGTGAAAAATCCTGGGATCCTGTTACTAGGACATTAATATTAGAAAATATCCATGAAATGCAGCCTGGTTCCACTGGAATTATAAATTTACTTTATGAGGTAAATCCAAGAGATATAGTTTCAAACGAATCAGGAGTATTAATAGATCAAAACATAAAAGCAAAGGTTGAAGTAACAAATAATGACCAAACCATATTTAGCGACGAGACTGAAACCTTAACATTTAAAATTGAACTTGTTAAAGATGAATTCACCATTAAAAAAACTGCCCTGCAATCCATTAAAACTGTAGACAATGATCCAGATAAAGATAATGCTGATAATTTCTATTGGGTAGACTATACTGCGGATATTTCGGCTATCTATCATACCAGGGAAATAAAAAAAGGCAACTTAACTGATATTTTACCTAAAGATGCTGTTTTGGTATCCATAAATGATTTTTATACAGGCAATTTACTATATAACGCATATAGTGGAGGTTCCTTAGTAAACTATTTAAGTTATGAACCTGATTTAATTTATAATACAGGAGGAAGTATAGTTTATGATTTTGATGTAAATGACTCTAATTTATTTAAAATTGTTATAAAAGTAAAATTTCCATTAGAATCTGAAGGACAAACTAAAACAAATTATGGAGAAATTAATGGATATTTCGAAGGTGAAAATGAATCATATCAAACACTATCTGCTAATACAGTTGATATTGCCCTTGAAAATCCTGGCTTTGGTGCAAGTGCAAATTCAGATTATTGGGTAATTTATGTTGCATTAAAAGCATATAGGCCATATCCCATAAAAAATTTCTCATTAAATTATAACGAGGCTGAAAAGTTATATTTTATTAATTGGAATTTAAGAGTTGAAGCAAGGCATAGTGATTTACTTCAGAATTACACCATTTCAGATATATTGCCAAAAGGCATATCTTTTAGAAGCGTTTCATTAGAGTCTCAGAATAGCACCTATCCTGTTGACTATGTTGTGAGTGTTGATGAAAATTATAAAGATTCTGGAAGACAAAGGGTAATGATTAAAATTACAACTCCTAGTGACAAGCCAGATCAAATGATCCAAGAAATTCAATTTTTATTAACAACTGTTATAGATTCAATTGATGATTTTAATCCAGGAGATACCATAAAAAATTACTTCGGAGTAGTATCAAAGGATATTCCTTATCCAAGTGATGATATTGCAGTAGGACATTGGCCTGCAATTGCATACAAAGATGATGGAAGTTTTTTTGAAGATAAAATACCTTCTGATGTAGATTTATGGTATGATGCTGACTCAGACAGATCTGACAATGATTATATTTGGTATGCATCTACTCAAGTAACAATTCCACAAAATCTGTCTAGCAGAAGCGGTATAGGAAAGTATGTGAAAACTAATTTAACACCATATTATTCAAAAGATTTAGCCATAGCTGATCTTGGAACTACCTTTACATACAATTTATCTATAAACAACCCTACTGGTAGTATGGAAAACATCATTGTATATGACACCTTCCCCTTTGTAGGCGATAGATTTCATGAAACAAATAATGGAACTATAGTACCAAGAGGAAGTGAATGGGAAACAACGTTTAATGAAATTACAATGACAACACCAAGTGGAAACAGCTATCCAATATATTGTTCAATTAATAGAGAACCAGGAGACTTAGATACAGATGAAAGCTGGCAGGAAATGTCTGAATTTATAGCTGGTGGTAATACTTTAGCAGATTGCAAATCAATTGCCATAGATTTTAGAGGATTTACCCTTGCAATAGATGAATTTATACAGATTTATTGTGAAATGAATGCTCCAGATACATCAAAAATTGATCTTAAAGGGCAGATAGCAGTAAATACCTTCTATTATAGTTATACCGAAGAGGATGGTACTGCTACTGGCGGTGAAAGCAATGCAGCCAATATAACGATTTCCAAACCTACTGCAACTATTGGAGATACTTTCTTTTTCGATAAGAATAATGACTCTGTATTTGATCCTAGTGTAGGTGAAACTGGTATAGAAAATGGAGTTGTAGACCTTTATCTAGTTGTTGATACCCCTGACTCTACTACAATTGAACATAAGGG
>JAVBPD010000099.1:0-30921 GCA_031549885.1 Clostridiaceae bacterium | reverse complement strand
AATTGTATCATTTTTTAACCTGTAGGTAGGCCTTAAATCAGTGCCGTGGATTTCTGTAACCATATTATTTTTAGCCATAAACTTCTCCAATATAATAATTATATTAATGTTTATGCTTAAAATAAAAATTATAGAACAATTTACTAAATTTTTAGGATCTTATAACAGTTTTTAAGAAGAACATGCTAGAGAAGGTTCAAGAGCTGTGCATAGATTTTAATATATATGATAGAAAGCATACTAATTTTTCAAGTAAATCACATTGTTTAATGTATTATAATTTGTTATTGAGGGAAAATAAACTATTCAATATTAAGTTAATTTTGTATATTTGTAAAATAATATGGAAAGAAAGGTGAAATTTTTGGATAATATTGCAATTATAGGAATGGGTTGTTTATATCCAAATTATGTTACCAAAAAAGATTTTTGGCAAAAACTTTTAAATGGCGAAGATTTTATGGTTGAAGCTTCTTTTGTAAATAGAAAAATTGAAAGAGCTTCAATACCTAAAGATAGATCTGAAGAATTTTTTAAAAATTTTTTTACTAAAGAAGAATATGAAGAGCTTGATTCTTATGGTGAACTATTTAAATGGGTAATGTATATTACAAGAGAAGCTCTTGAAGAATGTGGATATTTAAATAATGCTGAAAAATTAAAACGCTGCGGAATGGTAATGGGAGCATTTGGAATGCCAGCTTTAGAACATATATATGGCTTTACAGATTTACTTAAAATTACAGTAGAAGTTGGTATGAAAGCTTTTTTGGAGAGAGACAAATTTGATTTTAAATCTAATAAATTTGATAAAGAGTTAAAACCTCAATCTATTTTAACTGATACAGAGCCTCAAAAATTAGTATGTGAAAAACTTGGCATATCAGGGCCCTTGGTGACTTTAAATGCTGCTTGTTCTACCCCTGTTTTTGCTATGAAAGAAGCTATAATGTATTTGCTTGAAGGCAAAGCAGATATGATGCTTGCTGGAGCACAGTGTTATAATCAAATGGATTTTGCTATAAGTGGTATGTTTGACCTTTTAGGGATTTTATCAAAGCCTGGAGAAAATAAGCCACTAGATAAAGCTTCCCAAGGAGTTATAGCTGGGTCTGGTACTGGAATGTTTGTTTTAAAAAGGCTGAAAGATGCTTTAGAAGATGGAGATAATGTTTTAGGTGTCATTGAAAGCATAGGTTGGGCTAGTGATGGCACAACAAAGTTTATACTTGCGCCTGATGCAGAAGGGCAAATTAGGTCATATGAGGATGCTTATAAAGATGGAGTTTCTCCTAATATAGATTATATTGAATGCCATGCTACTGGTACCATGGCTGGAGATGTTGTTGAAATTGATTCTATTACAAGGTTTTTTAGAGAAAGAGGATGCGATCCTTTGCTAGGAGCCTTAAAGGGCAATACTGGTCATTTTTTCACTGCTTCATCTCATGCTGCAATTGCAAAAGTTCTTATGGGATTTAAATATGATATGATACCTCAAACTATACGCATTAAAAATCCAGTTGATAACAAAATTGTGCTAGAGAATGTAAAATGGCAAAAAAAAGGCGATGTTAAAAGAGCTGCTATAAATTCATTTGGGTTTGGTGGCACAAATGCCCATATAGTAATTAGGGAGTTTAATAAAGAAAAAGAGCTTGCAAATTTAAACAATTTATTAATTCAAGAAGAGCCTTTAAAAGTTAAAAAGTCTAACATGGCTGTGGTAGGGCTTGGCATGCATATTGGAGATATGGATTCTGTAAATAAGTATTATAAATATTTGCTTTTAAATAAAGAGATTGTGTTAAAACCTTATAAATCAAGATGGCATGAGATTCATCAAAACAATCCTGAAATGTTAAAACTATTAAAATTAAAAGAATTTCCTAAGGGTGCGTATATTTATGATTACAATTTTGATTTTATGGAATTTAAATTCCCAGCTACAGGAGATGATTTTTATTTAAGAAAGGATTTTATTTTATTAAATGTAGCTAAAGAAGCTATGAAAGATGCAGGAATAACTGAAGGGTCTCATCCTAATACTGCAGTTATTATAAATTGTGGTGATGATTTTTCTGAATTAAATTTTATGTCTACAACTGAGCTAGGAGATAGCATTAAAGAAAGCTTTAAAAATAATTATGATGATATAAACGAAGATGAAATAGAAACCCTTGTAGATATTTTAAATCAGACAGAAGCTATCAGGCAAACTCCAACGGCCGTTCCTGGAATGATGCCTAACATAAGAGCATCTCGTATTTCTGCCAAATGGGGCTTTAATGGTCCAGCTTTTATTATTATGGAAAGAGAAAATGCAATTGCCCGTTCTTTAGAAATGGCAGAATATTTAATGACAAAGGAAAATATTGAGAATGTAGTTATTGGATGCATAGAGCTTACAGGGGAAATAGAACATATTTATGCCCAATCTAGGCTTGGAAAGGGAGATATGTTAAATAAATATGGTATTTCTGAGGGAGCAGTGGTAATAGTCTTAAAAAACCTTGACGCTGCAAAGAGAGATGGAAATAATATTTATTCTGTTGTAAATAATGTTTCAATAAATTCTTTAGATAATGCTGTTTCTGATGAGGAAAGAATAAAATCTAGTTTAGATAAAATTTTAAATGAAAATAATGTAGGCAGAAATGAAATTGGCTATGTGGAAATTCCTTATATTGTATCGCAAAAAGACAATAAAATAGTAAAGGATTTGCTAGAGGATAGATATTTAAGTTATTTAAGCAAAGCAAATTGCATTGAAAGCTCTGTGGAGGACACTATTGGCTATGGTTTTAGTTTAACTTCAGCTGTGGCTATGGTTAAAAATTGTTTGCAATTGTATAATGGGATTAAATTTAGTGAAAAAGACGGCAAATATGTAACATGGAACAATGAAGGTAAAAAGAGATCCTCATTAATAAGCAGCTTTAACGAAGAAGGTGTTTCTGCTCACTTTATTTTATCAAGTTATGATGGTGAATATAGCAAAAAGCTTGCTTTAAAAAATCTTGTCTATCCTATTTGCGCAGTTGACAAAGCTTATCTAAAAGAAAGATTAGATAATATAATAAATTTAAGCGTTAGAAAAGGCATGAAATCCTTTTATGAAGAAACATGGATTAAATATAAAGAAAAGAATAGCTCTTCTCCTGTTCTTTGTTTAATTGCAGATGATAGAGAAACGCTAAAAAAAGAAGCAAGTCTTGCATTAAATAATATTGATAAATTCTTTACTACAGATTTCAGTTGGGAAAGCCAAAATGGCTCTTATTTTACTAATAATCCTTTTGGAGAGGATGCAAAGATAGTATATATGTGGCCACCTGGAGGAATGTTTAATGCTGTTAAATTTTTTGAAAATATTTCTAAATTTCCAGAATACAGAAAGGAATATTTTGACTTTATAAACGCTGATTTTTTAACCAATAAAGGTATAAAGGGAAATGCCCTTGAAGATTATATTATGGAAATAATATCTGCCCAGATTATGACAAAGATTTCTACTGATAAAATGGGATTAAAAAATCACATGGTAATTGGAGGAAGCATGGGTGAAATTGCTCCACTGTTTTCCTTGGATAGCATTAAATTTCAAAAGGGGAGTACTTATTATTCTTTAATTGGAGAATTGGTAGATGTTCTATCATTTATGTTCAATGAAGTTCCAAAGGATATGAAGTCATTTGATTCATGGTATGTAAAGGGCAATAAAGATGAATTATCAGAGCTTATAGAAAAAGAAGATTCTGTATTTATTACTATTATTGGATCTTTAACTGATGTAGTTATTACAGGGGATGGAGAAGCCTGCAGGCGAATTTTAAATAAATTTAGCGGCTTTGGAACTCAAATAAAGCCAGCAACTATAATACACTCGCCTTTAGCAAATGATGTTTATAAACAGAGTAAGGCTGATGAATTTGCAGAAAAGATCAGTTTAAAACATGATTTAGATTATAAAATTTACAATGCATGCACATTAAATCCAATTGATCCTGATAAAGACCACTTTAAAAAAATATTTAAAAATATTATTACAAATTATGTGAATTTCCTTGGTGTTTTAGAAAAGTCTTATGAAGAAGGCGGACGAATTTATGTAGATATGAGCACTAATGAAGTTTGTGAAAAATGGGCAAAGTCTACTTTTAAAGATAAGAGATCATTAATATTATCGCTGTATTCTCAAAGATATAATCAAGAGGAGAATTTTGTTCGTATTTTAGCTAAATTAATATCAAATCAAGTTAGATTTGATTTAAAAAGTTATTTAAATATGTTTAATTTTGAAGTTAGCGATAAGCAAAAACTAGAAAAAAAGTTAAATACAAGTATTCAATCGTTTATTGAAGGGCTTGAAAGCGAAGAAAATAGAGCTTTTCGTGAAAGCCTATCTAATAGAAACAAGACTAGATCTGAAAGGATACAAGATGAATTATCTAAAAACTATGAAGCTTTTGATAAGGTGGATGCTCAAAGTGTTATAACTGGTAATGAATATATGAAAAGATATGTCAATAATATGATAGTTAGCAATAGCAATGCATATAATTTATATCTTCAAAGCGAGCAAATGATTTTAAATAATTTATTAAGAAATATATCTTACACATCATCTGTGGAAAACGAAGTAAAAGCTAATGAAGTGAAGGTTAAAGGTTGCTTATGGGATTTAGATGATATAATTGAAATGTCAAAGGGGTCAATGACAAAAATATTAGGCCCTAGGTATGAAGAAGTTGATAAATATAAAATTAGAGCAAGGCTTCCTCTTCCACCATTTTTATTTATTTCTAGAATAATGAGCATAGAAGCTGAGTATGGAGAGTTAAAGCCCTCTAAAATTGTATTAGAATACGATGTAACTGATGATTGTATATTAAGAATAGGGGATCAAAGAGTGTCTCATGTAGTGTTAACTGAGTCTGCTCAAATTGGCATATTTTTAGCAGCATATATGGGCATTGATGATATTTCAAATGGAACTTTGCGCTTTAGAGCTGTTGATACAAAGGCTGAATTTTATGGAAACCTGCCAAGAATTGGGGAAACATTTAGAGGAGTATATGAATTAACTACCTTCTTAAAGCAAGGACCTACTATGTTAGTCATCTACACTTATAAATGTTACATCAAAGATAAATTAGTGATGTCATTAGATGGTGTTGGCGGATTTTTTACAGATCAAGATTTAGAAAGTAAAAAAGGTGTAATAATTCCAGCTAAAATTGATAATAGATCTAAATTAATGCTAGAGAGAAATAGAGTAAAGTTTAAAAATTATAAAAGCTCTTATACAAAGGAGGAGTTGCACAAGTTTTATGAAGGCGAATGGGAAGGTGGAATTCATCATGGAGCAAGTGATAGTACAAGTAAACAGACTATTCCTCCTGAAATAAGACTTGTAGATAGAATAACTTATTTAAGCGAAACTGGTGGAGATTTTGGCCTTGGAGAAATGATAGGCGAAATGGATTTAGACGAAGATTTTTGGGCATTTAAATCTCATTTTGTTAATGATCCTGTATATCCAGTTAGCCTTTTGCTTGAAGGTGTAAATCAAATGACATACTTTATTATAGATGCAAATATAATTGGACCAGCAAATGGCATATCTATAGAACCTGTTAGGAATAAACCTGGCATTGGAAAATTCCGTGGTCAGGTGAGACCTGTAAAGTCAATAATTAAATACAGAATTAGCTTTAAAAACTTTGAAGAAAATAAAGATTTCTTTAAATTTTTCTACGATGTAGATATATTTTGGCAAGATATCCATGTGGTAAGGTGTGAAGATATGGGGATGTTTATTGAAGTTTAGCATTTTAAAGAGCAATTTATTTTGCTCTTTTTTTATATAAAATATCTGGTTAAGTTTCTTTAAGTAAATGTAAGGAAAGGTAAAATTATTTAAAGGGCAATTTATGTATAATTGAAAACACAAAGATCAATAATAAGAAAAAACTAGGAATGGTAAAGAATTATTTATTTATAGAAAATTAATTTTTTTATAAGGAGTACAGTCCATGGTAGAAAGTAAAAAGATAATGAGTAAGTTATATTTAAAAAACTACAGTCTGCAATTTCCTGATAATTTTAATGGAGAAGAAAATATAAATTGTTGCATAGTAGATACAAATGGAGAATATAAAGCTTGCTTTGGAGGAAACTTTTGCCTTGAAAATGAAGAAGGTTCTGCACCTGTAGTTTATATTTTACCTGTACCTACAAAATTTAATTTAGGGGATAAATCTTTTAAGAAAGACTATAATGCTAAATTTTCCTATTATGCAGGTGGCATGGCTCATGCTATATCTTCAGTAGATATGGTAGTTTCCCTTGGAAAAAAGGGATTTATGGGATCTTATGGTTCTGGAGGAATGTCTTTAGATGATATTAGTCGTGATATTGATATCATAAAAAGTGAATTGCCAAATGGACCTTTTATAGTTAATTTTCTTCATATTCCAAATAGTGATAAATTGGAATTTGATTTAGTTAATACATTCATTAAAAAAGCCATCAAAGTCATTGAAGCATCTGCTTTTATAGACTTAAGTCCAGCTCTTTTATTTTACCGCATTTCAGGGCTTAAAAGGTCATCAAATGGAAAGATAGAGTCTTCTAGAAAAGTTATCGCAAAAGTTTCAAGGGAAGAAATAGCAATAAAATTTATGTCTCCACCAGATGTGCAAATAGTAAATTCGCTTTTAAAAAATAATTTAATTACGCAAGAACAAGCTCAAATGGCATTAAAATTTCCTGTAGCTGATGATGTAACTGTAGAGGCTGATTCAGGTGGTCATACTGATTCAAGACCCCTTATTTCTTTGCTTCCTTCAATTATAGAAATTAGGGATGAAATACAAGAAAAATATAAATATGATCATAAAATAAGGATTGGCGCAGCAGGAGGAATTAGCACACCTGAAGCTGCTCTTTGTGCTTTTCAAATGGGCGCAGCTTATGTGGTTACAGGTTCTGTAAATCAAGCTTGTATAGAGGCTGGAACATCAGAATATGTTAAGGATATTTTATCAAAGGTGACTATGGCAGATGTGGTAAAGGCTCCTTGTGCGGATATGTTTGAGCTTGGTGCAAAGGTTCAGGTTATTAAAAAAGGAACTATGTACCCTATGAATGCTCAAAAATTATATGATATTTATACAAGATATAAATCAATAGATGAAATTCCTGAAGCAGATAAAGCTAGAATCGAAAAAAATTATTTTAAAGCTTCATTTGATGAAATTTGGGAACAGGTTAAAAATTATTTTGCAAGGCTTGATCCAAGGCAAATAGATAATGCAAATAGAAATCCAAAATTTAAAATGGCTCTTATATTTAGATGGTATTTAGGAAATTCATCACGTTGGGCTACCTTAGGCATAGAAGATAGGAAGATGGATATGCAAATTTGGTGCGGACCATCTATGGGAGCATTTAACAACTTTGCAAGAGGAACTTATTTAGAAGATCCTAAAAATCGAAAAGTTTCAGATATAGCTGAGGTTATTATGGAGTCTTGTGCAAAGCTGTTATTTAACAACACCTTAAAGCAATTAGGAGTAGATTATAAAAATAAAAATTATATTTGGAATTTAGATGAGATAATTGAGATGACTTCAAATTCTATGTCAAAAATTTTAGGGCCAAAATATGAAAAAATAGATCAATATAAAATAAGGGCAAGGCTGCCGCTTCCACCATTTTTATTTGTTTCAAGAATAACGAAAATACATGCTGAATTTGGCGTATTTAAACCTTCATCAATAGAGCTTGAATTTGATGTAACAAGAGATTGTTTATTTGTTGCAGCAAATCAGATGTCTCATGTAGTTGCAACTGAAAGCTCTCATATTGGAATATTTTTAATTGCATATATTGGCATTGATGAAATATCAAATGGAACCTTATCTTATAGAATTGTAGATACAAAAACAACTTTTTATAGCAAGCTTCCTAAAGTAGGTGAAACATTTAGAGGGATATATGAATTTAAGACTTTTTTAAAACAAGGTCCTACTACCCTTGTAATATTTACCTATAAATGCTATGTGGAAGATAGGCTTGTGCTTATTATTGATGCTATGGGAGGCTTTTTTACAAAGAAGGATTTAGAAGGCTCTAAGGGTATAGTTGAAGTTCCTAAAAAGAGTTTAAATGCAAATGAAGAAAAGACGATACCTTATAAATTTGGAGAATTTAAAAATTCATATACAAAAGAAGAGCTTGAAGAATTTTATAATGGTCAGCTTCAGGGAAGTATGTATTCTCCCCATAATGGAGAAACTAAAGGGTATATCATTAATGAATCTATAAGGCAACTAGACAGAATTACATTTTTATCTGATTCTGACGGGAAATATGGACTTGGTCAAATGATAGCAGAAAAAGATATTGATGAAAGTTATTGGGCATTTAAAGTCCATTTTGTAAATGATCCTGTTTTCCCTGTAAGTCTTATTTTCGAAGGCATTAACCAAATGATAGGTTTTTTAATTGATAATAATATAATTTGCAAAAGAGCTAAATTGCTTGAGCCTGTAACAAATTTAATGACAAAGGGAAGCTTTAGAGGTCAAATAAGGCCTTCTAAGTGTACAATTGTTTATAAAATTAATTTTAAAAAATTTGATAAAAAGGATAAATTATATTCTGTATTTGATGCAGATGTTTATTGTAATGGCACTCATATTGTAAAGGTTGAAGACCTTTCTATATACTTAGAAAGTAATTAAGGAGGAAAAATGGCTAGTTTTGTAAATCCCATATATCTTAAAGATTATAATTTACTTGATGCAAATAACATTGAAATGAAATCTGATTTAAAATGTTGTTATGTAATAAAAATAGATGGAAAAAATAAAATAGCTTTAGGTGGAAATTTGACCTTAGAAAATGAGCAAAATGCTGCCCCTGTAATGTATATTTTACCTATACCATCTGAAAATAATTTAGGAGATAAAACATTTCAAATAGATTACAACACAAAGTATTCATATTACGCAGGAGGTATGGCTCAAGCTATATCATCAGTTGAAATGGTAATAGCACTTTCTAAAGCAGGGCTTTTAGGCACATATGGCTCTGGTGGGATGTCCATAGCAAATATTGAAAGGGATATTGATAGAATTAGAAAAGAAGTTCCAAATGGGCCATTTATTATGAATTTTCTTCATATACCAAATAGCGATAAGGCTGAATTTGATCTAGTAAATACATTTATTAAGAAAAATATCAATGTTGTAGAAGCTTCTGCTTTTATAGATTTAAGCCCTGCTCTTTTATATTATAGAATTTCAGGCCTTGGTACAAAGGATGGAAAAATTGAATCTAAAAGAAAGGTTATTGCAAAGGTATCCAGGGAAGAGGTTGCTATAAAGTTCATGTCTCCACCAGATACAGCTATAGTAAATGCGCTTTTAAAAAATGGCCTTATAACAAAAGAGCAAGCTTTACTTTCAGCTAATTTTTCTGTTGCAGATGATGTAACTGTTGAAGCGGATTCTGGTGGACATACAGATTCTAGACCTCTTGTGTCATTGTTACCTGCAATGACAAAGATAAGAGATGAAATACAAGCCAAATACAAATATGATCATAAGATAAGAATTGGAGCTGCTGGAGGAATTAGTACACCTGCTGCTGCTCTTGGTGCATTTCAAATGGGAGCAGCTTATGTTGTAACTGGATCTGTTAATCAAGCTTGTGTTGAGGCTGGAACTTCTGAATACGTAAAGAAAGTTTTAGCAGAGGTAAGCATGTCTGATGTTGTTCTTGCTCCTTGTGCTGACATGTTTGAGCTTGGAGCAAAGGTTCAAGTTATTAAAAAGGGCACCATGTATCCTATGAATGCTCAAAAGTTATATGATATTTATACTAAATATAAATCTATTGACGAAATACCTGAACAAGATAAGAACAGAATTATAAAGAATTATTTTAAAGCTTCCTTTGAAGACATTTGGGGAGAGGTTGAAAAGTTTTTTGCAAAGGTTGATCCAAGGCAAATAGATATGGCAAAAAGAAATCCAAAGCTTAAAATGGCTCTATTATTTAGATGGTATTTAGGAAACTCTTCTCGTTGGGCTAAAGATGGAGTGGAAGATAGGAAAATGGATATGCAAATTTGGTGTGGTCAATCTATGGGATCTTTTAATAATTGGGTAAAGGGAACTTACCTTGAAAAATATGACAATCGCCATGTAGATGCTGTAGCAGAGCATATAATGAAAGGCGCTGCCAATTTGCTTTTAAAAAATACTGCAGAGCAAATGGAGGTTGAAAAGGGACAGATTCCAGATTATATATGCGAAAAAAGTTAATAATTAAAATAAAAAAGAAGCTAAGATGTGCTTCTTTTTTATTTTAATAAATCCTTTGTCATAAATTCTTTAAATCTTAATTTTATTTTATTCATAATATTTTCAAAATCTATATTAGAATTGCTTAAAATCTTTGCAGTATGATACGATATGGTGATTTTATTATTTACTGTGATAACTGATAATAATATGCTAAGTGGTGGATATACAACAAAGGATGGTGATATGATGCAGCTATCTAATTTTAAGTTGCCATAATCATATGAGAATTTAGCTTTGCCCATATTTGTTATGGTAAAGGTAGGTCCAAATTTAGCGCTTACCCTTCCAAATACTGCAGCTACATGTATGCTTTTAGGGCCAATTTTTTTAAAAAATGGATGATCTTTATATTTATCTGGTACACCATGCATTCTTCCTGATAGTGCAGTAGCCCATATAAAGCTTGTAGGAAGGTGTGAGAAATTCTTAACATGAATTGCTTCAGCACATGCATCTAAATCTGATTTTATTTGTTTGTGATAATTTTCGGCATTTTCCCAAAATGTTTTTTTAGTATCATATGCAAAATTTGTGGTAAGTGTAGACGCATAGCAATTTATGGCTTGTTTAGCGTTTTCTCCTAAATGGCGTCTTAAATCCACAGATACAAATTGTCTGTTGTTTTCATGCTCTTTATCTATTTCATTTCTACAAGCTAAAAAAGCTGTAGCCATAGCTGAATTTATCGTTACATTGTGCTTTTTACAGGCTTTAGCTATATTTATAGTCTCATCCTCTGTAAATTCATCTGTTAGCATGAGATGCTTATAGTGATCTTGATATATATTATAACTTTTTATTATATCTTCCTTAGGAAGGTTTAATTTAGTTCTTTTCCATTCCCAATTTATTAGTGGAAACAAAAAGCTATCCCAAGCATTTTGAATTTTCTGGTTTAATTTTAATTTAGGTTTAATGGATTTTTTTAAAACTTTTCCATTTGGCAACTCTTCAGAATTATAAGTTTTTACATAAATATTTGGATCTTTCATAAATTGTAAAATAAGATCTAATATTCTCACCATTGCAACCCCATCTGTCATCATATGGTGCCCTCTAAATATGATTTCAGATTTTGTATCTGATTTTACCAATATAAATTCGTAAAATGGACCTTTCTCTAAATCTATTGGAGATTTTGTAGCCTCTTCATATACTTTTTTAAAGTAATCATCAGAAATCCTTGGTATAATTCTAACTGGAAGATCAAATTTAGTTTCTTCAATCCACTCTTCACCATTTGCATCAACTGTAAGCTTTGATCTTAATATTGGGTATAAACTAATCAGCTTTTTAATTGCATTTATAAATTTAGTTTCATCAACATTACCTGTAACTCCTGCAATAAAACCTATTACAACTCCTGGGGTATGAACGAATATGCTTTCAAATGTTAAAACTCTGCGTTTATAGGGTTTATTAGTTTGTTGCATTACGTTTTATCCTTTCTGTAAAAAAATATCTCTAGTTAAAAACTCTTTATATCGCTCTTTTAGTTTAATAGTAATTTGCTCATAACCATTGTCTTCATTTTTTTTCTTAGCAATGTGAAAAGATAAAAAAAGTCTGTTATTTAAAGTAACTACAGAGATAAGAACTGTCATTGGTGGATGAGCAACTCCTGAAGGATAGTAGAAAATTTTTTCTAATTTTAAATTACCGTAATAATCTAAAAGATTTGGTGATCCCATATTTGTTAAGCAAAAGCTTGGATTTAACTTTATTAAATGCTTTGCAATATATGCGCTAACATGATTGCTCTTTGGCCCAAGCTTGCTAGAATATGAGAAAGTGTCTTTAAATAAATTTTCATAGGTTTGAAATCTTTGTGATAATATAGAAGCTTCTACTAAATCCGTTGTAAAATTTGAAATTGCTTGTACTTTTTTTATATGTTTAAAATCATTTAAAGCATCCTTGTTTTTTTTATTATATATTTTGGCATTTTCCCAAAATGTTAAAGATGTATCATATGAAAAATTTATATCTATTGAACCTGAGTGACAATTAATGGCGCAGGTTAAATCATCATCCACATATTTTCTTAAATCTACTGGTATTAATTGTTTAAAGTTATCGTGTTCCTTATCTAATTCATTGCGACAAGCTAAAAAAGCAGTAGTCATGGCAGAAGTAACTGTTACTTTATATTCTTTGCATTTATTTATAAAAGATTGAGTTTCCTCTTCTGTGAATTCATCCATAAGTGTACAATATTCATAGTAATTATAAAAAATCTTATGAGTTAACGGTATATCCTCTGGAGGCAAGTATATTTTTGATCTTCTCCATCTATAGTTTAAGAAATATGATACGTATTTATACGAAAATTCATCAAAAAAAGCAAAAATATTGAAATTTCTTTTTTTAATAAAATTTTTAACAGAAGGCAAGTTTTTTATTTGACTTGTGTTGATGTTTAAATCTTCACCCTTCATAATTTTTAAAATGGATTCAATAATTATAGTTATACCAATTCCATCTGATATACAATGGTGAGACATAAAAATGATTTCTGATTTTTTATCGGATTTTAAAAGTATAAACCTAGTAAGAGGTCCATTTTCAAGATCAAAACTCTTATTCCATTCTTCTTTGATGGTTTTTTCAAAATGATTTTCTGAAATTCTTTCTTTAATAATTATGTAGGGTTTAGTTTCTTTTTCTTCAAACCAAGATTCTCCATTTTCATCCCAAGTTACTACACAATTTAGTATTGGATAGATTTTTCTTAATTTATGCACTGCTAATTTAAAATTCTCTTCATCTACATGGCCCAAAACTTGTGCAGCTATTGCAATAAATGCGCCTATAGAGCGCAGGAAAGTAGCCTCAATTGGAAGTATTTTTCTTTTATAAATTAGTTCATTATTAATATGCATTTCACATCCTCATAGCTATTTGAAAAAAATTATATGTAGATTTGGAACATATTACAAGATTTATGACTTGAGCAATGGTTATTATATCATCAAATTCAATATATTTTATCTAGTATAAATTCTTTGAACATCTCTTTTAATTTTTTAGTTATATCATTATAATTCTCTACTGCATGATAAGAAAAGGTAAGCTTGTTATTTAATGTTATTACAGAAAGTATTAAACTTGCTTTAGGGTAGGCAGTATAAGAAGGATAAATAACTATATTTTCTAATTTAAAATTCTCAAATTCAGTTAAAATATTAGGTGCTCCTAAGTTTGTAATTGTAAAAGATGGAGATTCTTTAATGCTCTTTTTTGCTATTAATGATGCAATATTTTTGGAGGTTAATTTGTTATAATATGAAAAACCATTAAACACTTCAGGAAATGTTTGAAATCTTTGAGACAATATGGAAGCCTCTAATAAACCATTAGGCAGATATGAAATTGCCTTAATTTTTTCAATATCTAAATTATTGTTTAAAGCTTTATTAAATTTATTATTAAAAATTTCAGCATTTTCCCAATATGATTTTAATGGATCATAAGCATATTTTATATCAATAGAGCCTGCATAACATGATATGGAGTTTTGCGCCTTTTCACCTAAATATCTTCTTAAATTAACTGGAACTAAGTAATTATGATTATCGTTATTTTTGTCTATTATATCCCTACAAGCTAAAATAGCTGTAGCTATGGCAGAGTTAACTGTTATATTGTGTTTTTTGCATTGATGTATAAATAATTGAGTCTCTTTTTCGGTAAATTCATCTAAAATCACAAGGTAATTAAATGCTTTAAAATAAGTTTTTTGAATTTTAACTATATCCTCTTTTGGCAGAGATATTTTGCCCTTATTCCATTGATAATCAAAGTATTTTAGTAATGAATTATAAGCAATATTTTTTAGCGGGTTTTTATTATTTAATTGCACTGATTTATTTAAGTTTTCAATGGATGGCAAGCATTCACCATAATCAAATTGTAATTCTGCTCGCTTATTGTTAATTAATTTTAATAAACTTTCTATTATCTTTAATAAGCCAGCGCCATCTGTAATTGAATGGTGAGCTACAAAGATTATATGGAATTTATTTAACGACTTTAAAAGTATAAAACGGCTTAATGGACCATTTTCTATATCAAATTCCTTTTTCCATTCACTTGAAATTATTTTCTCAAAATCATTTTCTGATGCCATTTCTATAATTGATGCAGGAATGGGGCTTTCTGATTCTATAAACCACATTTCATCATTTTTATCCCAATTTATTTTTGAGTGCAATATGGGATAATATGTTATTAATTTGTTAACAGCAAATAAAAATTTACTTTCATCGATGTTCCCTGAGAGTTTTGCAACAATGCCTACAATTGCCCCTGGAGATCTTACAAATACAGCTTCTAAAGGCAATAGCTTTCTTTCATATGTTTTTGTTATTTTATTTAACATTCTTCTTTCCTCGCATTAGATATTTACAATGAATTTATGTATATTTTCTTTTAAGTTATTTAGCATATTTAAACAATTGTTTGTTTTAGCCTTATCTGTTAACATGTGATAGGACAGTATTAATTTAGCGTTAATCGTTAAAACAGATAGCGTAATATTCATTTCAGGATAAGATACAGATGATGGGTAAATTATCAAGCTCTCTAGCTTAAAATCGTTATATTCATATGATTTTACACCTAAATTAGTAATGGTAAATGTTGAAGCATCTTTAATTGTGTTTTTAGCTGCAATCGATGCAATATTATTGCTTTTTGTTCCAAGTTTTTTAGCGTAAGGAAAGCTTTTAAATACTTCTTCGTGCCCTTGTACCCTTTGAGATAAAGTTGAAGCTTCTAAAAAATTGGTGGAGAACATTGAAAAAGCTTGTATTTTTTTAATGGGCCCAAAATTGTTTAATGAATCGCTAGATAGTTTGTTAAAAATCTTTGCATTTTCCCAAAATGCCTTTGAAGCTTCATATGTAAAATTTATATCTATTGATGTGGAATAACATCCAATGGATTTTTTGGCGCAATTTCCTAAATACTTTCTTAGATCAACAGGTATAACGATTTTTTTGCTAATATGCTCGTTATCTATTTCTCTGCGACATGCTAAAAATGCACTGCTAAGGGCAGAATTTACAGTTACATTATTTTTTTTGCATTTATTTATAAATGAAAATGTGTCTTCTGCACTTAATTCATCTAAAGATACTATGTAAGATATTTTATCAAAATAAGCTTTGTGGGCTTTTTTAATATCTTCTTTAATTATATTTACTTTGTTTTTTTTCCAGCTGTAATTTACAAAACTTGATATAGATTTATTCGTTAAGCTTTCTAATAAATTTGCTTTAGGAATATATTTTTTTAAATTTTCTATTGAAGGCAATTCTTCATACTCTATTGGCTTTATTTTTGCATTAGGATTGTCCATTATTTTTAATAAAAAATCTGTAATCATTGTGGCAGATATGCCATCTGTAATGGTATGGTGTGCAACAAATATTATTTCAGATTTATCATGAGATTTTAACAATATAAACTTGCATAAGGGACCATTTGTTAAATCAAATCCTCTTTCCCATTGATCTGTGATCATCTTTTCAAAATCCTTATCAGTGTGTCTAGGAACTATAATTACTGGAATATAATTTTTAGTTTCTTCAAAATATGGCTCATCATCTTTATCCCAAGTTAATTTATATTTTAATATAGGATATATTTCACTTAGCTTTTCAACAGCATATTTAAATATATCATCATCAATATATCCTAGCACCTTTGCTACCATACCAACTATTGCTCCAGGAGAATGAATAAAAACTGCCTCTGAAGAAATGAGTTTTCTTTTATAAGTTTTTTCATTTTGTAATAACATTGTGGAGCTCCTCTCTTAGTATTTGTTGTAAATTATATGATTTATTTTATTTAGTTACAAGAATTGCTGTCTTAAGATATAATGTAAATCATTCCCAAAGAGAATATATGGAATAAAAAACTATTAGAAATTAAAAAACTCTGCTATTAATGCAGAGCCTTTTTATAACTTTCTATTATTGTCCTTGTTTCTTCTGAACTATCATTTAAGCATTCTTCTAATATTTCATCTGTTATAATTTCATTTTTGCACATTATTTCAATTAAATAAGTTCTACAACAAGAACATTTATTTTTTCTATAAGTAAAAGATAATATATCAAAAGCATTTTTACATTTCCTGTTTTGAAATATTTTTATTATTTGTAAAACTAAAGAATGAAAATCATATTTTGGGTTTTCTTTATAATTTTCTACAACATCTAATATGTAAGAATAATCATTATTGAAATTTTTAATTAATAATCCTAAAGATTCTCTAACTAAAAAGTTATTTCTAAGGTTTTCTATTGCAATATCATGTAAGCGTTTGTCCTTATACCTAGATAGTGCCTCAAGGCATATGGATTTAAAAGCTTCGTCATTTGAAGTTTCATATTTATTTAATATATCTGTAATGTTGTATGGATAATCTATAAATATAAAAAATATCAACAAAGCATATATAGTTTTAGGATTTTTTTCTGTTTTAAACCTATCAGCTGCTTGAAGAATTTCAATATCCTTGTAAGACATAGATGCCTTTGCTGATAGAGTTCTAAGGTAATCATCATTTGATGTTTCTGATAGGTTAATTAGCGTATGATATGTTATCTTTAAATTGTCTTTACTTTCAAGTGATTTTTTTCTATTTATTTCATCCAGTAAAATCTTATCTAAAAAATTCTTTATATTATCAGATTTTTCAGCTTTTTTCTTAAGTGTATTTAATACTATGCTTTCACCAAATTTTTCATAGGAATAATTTAGCAGATCATCATATGAAAACAATACTTTTCCATTATTTTCTTTTATAATTTGGCCAATATTTTCTGCATATTTTAACAAATATTTCATTTTATAAAATTCGCAAAGCCTTATTGTCAATATTTCAGCATACTTAATGATAATTTCATCATTAGGATTAATTCTTTTTTGAGAAAGGTCAATAAGGTATTCATTAAATTTATCCTTTAAAGCGTCAATAGATTTTTTACTTCCTTCCTTTCCAAATAGACAAAGAATTCCAGATAATTGCTTTATAGTCCAAAATGAAGTGGATTTAAAGAATTTTTCAATAATTTTATCTTCAAAAAAATTCGTATTTCCAATAAGCTTTATGGCGTTATACAGATAGTCACATCTTTCATCTTCACAATATGGATCGTAGCAAGTATTATTTAGAGAGGCGTATAAAATTGCATCCTCATACATCTTATTATCTTTTGATTCTTTTAATTCCATAATAGCGCTGCCGAGCCCAGAATTTATAGCTTTTTTAAAATCATTCAATAAAATTGTTATCACCCCTTATACACTTTAAGCCGTTTTATAGACATTATAAATAAAGAAATGACAAAAATCATATTAATATCCTTGTAATTGCAATATAGAAACATAAAATATGCTGCATAGCAATTTTTGATAAAACGAGAAATTATTTTGTGGACAAACTATATTTAAATTTGTGATTAGCCTTTAGAAACCTTGTCCAAAATAATAACAGGAGGGGTTAAATTATGAAGAATAAGCTCTTTTTAGTTTTTATAATTTCATGTTTTTTTATGCTCAAAAATTCAAATCTTGAGAAAGAATATTTGGATAAACTTCTATTAATTACCAATGGTTCTTTTGAAAACTTAAGTGTAACAATTCTTTTAACAGGGAATAATATAAATGAAAGCCAGATAACTAAGCTATTTAATCGATTATCTTTCCAATTATGCTATGATTTGTCATACCATAAAGAAGAATCAAAAAACGTTATTATAATTAATATTAATAAATTAAAAAATTATGATCAGTACAAATCCTTAAAAAATTTATTTTTAAAATACAATGGAAAATACTATGATTATGCAAAAGTAAATGGAACTTATAAGATAAAAATATCTGATGCTAATTATCTTAAAGTAAAAGATTCCATAAAACAATATTTAAAGAGCAAAAGTTTTAAAGTTTTTGAATTTGAAAATGATAATATGATTTATATTAACAATAATTGGATTGTATCAAATGTAGAGAATTTTAATATTGCTATTTGTAAATATAATGATGGAAATTACCTATATATAGGCCTTCCAGAGATTATGATGAACTATTAATGCAACAAATGGAGGTAAGCTATTTATGTCTAAATTAATCATTACAGGAAATAAAGAATTATCTGGTGAAATAGTAACAAGTTGCTCTAAGAATTCATCTTTACCAATTATTGCTGCATCTATTTTAGGAAATGGAACAACAAAAATAATAAATGTTCCAAATATTTCAGATGTAAAAATAATGATTGAATTGCTTAAAGGAATAGGTGCAAAAGTAGACTATTTTAAAAATACATTATCAGTAAATCCAGAATTTGTAAATAAAACTGAATTAGCCCAAGAGGTTTCAAATAAAATAAGAGCTTCTTTTTTGTTTTTAGGGCCTATTGTAGCAAAATATGGAAGAGCGAAAATTTATTATCCGGGAGGATGTAACATTGGTACAAGACCTATAGAGCTTCATCTAAAGGGTCTTTCTTCGTTAGGAGCTACAATAAATAAAGATTATGGTTTTGTTGAGGTTATAGCAAATAAATTAATTGGAACAAGAATCTATTTAGATTTTCCGTCTGTCGGTGCTACTGAAAATATTTTAATGGCTGCTGTATTTGCTGAAGGTGAGACCATCATAGACAATGCAGCAGAAGAACCTGAAATTGCTGATCTTGCTAATTTTTTAAACAAAATGGGGGCAAAGATATCTGGCGCAGGTACCGATTCTATTAAAATAATAGGAGTGAATGAATTAATCGGATGCTCCTATGAACCAATACCGGATAGAATTGAAGCAGGAACTTATATGATTGCAGCAGCTATTACAAAGAGTAAAATTAAAATAAAAAAAGTCAATGAATATTGTTTAAAGCCTGTTTCAGCTAAATTAAAAGAAATGGGAGTAAAATTAATTAATGATGAGGATTCCATAATTGTGGACGGAAGAAACGATCTTCAATGTACGGATATTAAAACCATGCCATTTCCAGGCTTTCCAACTGATATGCAAGCTCAAATCATGGCCCTATTGAGTACGGTTTCAGGAACCAGCATAATAACTGAAACAGTTTTTGAAAATAGATTTCTCCACATTAATGAATTTAATAAAATGGGAGCAAATATTTCAGTATCAGGAAAAAGCGCTATAATTCAAGGAGTAGATAAAATCAAAGGTTGCAAGGTAACAGCTTCAGATTTAAGAGCTGGTGCAGCTCTTGTTTTGATGGCTTTATGTGCGCAAGGGGACACGGAGATAGGCGATATGAATCATATTGAAAGAGGGTATGATAATTTGCATGTAAAGCTTGAAAGCTTAGGCGCTCAAATATTTAAAGCTTAACTTAAAAAATCATTTACTAAAAGAGTATTAATGGAATAAATATTTTCCGTTAATACTCTTTTAGTGCTTATAATATTAAAAAATTTATATATTATTTGAATATTTTTCCATATTCCGGACAAACTTTTAAAAGGAGGTGTTCATATGAACTATAAAAATAAACCTAGTTTATTTAAAAGAGAAAGCTTTTACATTATTTTGTTTTTAGTATTGGCCATAGTTGCTACTATAGTTGCAATTGCAGTCAGAAATTCTTCAAATAGTGAAGAATCAAAGGTATCAACAAACACTACTAGTACTGCTAATAATACAACGGTTGCATCCGCTACAAAAACAGATTTAAATTTATCTTCAAACCTTGAAGAACAAACAGGACCTGCAAATTCACTACAAGTTAAAAATGAAGATTCTAATGATCAAAATTTAGCAAGTGTTACAGAAGGTAATGTAAATTCAGGAAATGATATGGAAGATAATGCAAATTTAGCAAATGATACAAATTCTGCAATTAATGAAGAAGATAGCAATGTTGCTGTTGATGTTACACCTCAACAAGATGAAACAATTGTTTCTGACAATGCAACTGTTAGCAATGAAAATGTATCAAGTGAAACTGCCCAAACATCTGAAACTACTGACGAAAATGTTGCTCTTGATGATAATAATTCCGATTCGGAACAAGTAGCTGCAGCTTCAGGTTTTAATTTCTTAAAGCCAGTGGCTGGTCAAGTAATAACTGATTATGATAAATTAATCGAAGGAAAAACTGAGAATGGCAACCAATGGATTACTTTCAGCAACGGAATAGAAATATCTGCATCTGTAGGGGCCCCTGTTAAAGCTGTATCTGACGGCGAAATTTTAGCAATCGATCAAGATCTTAACGGTGCAATTGTAACTATGGACCACGGCAATGGCATTAAAACTGTGTATAAAAATTTAGATGGCGCTTCTTTACTAATCAATGCAGGAGACAAGGTAACTCAAAATCAGCAAATTGGTAACATTGGGGAAGTTAAGGATGCCTATATTGAAAAAGGACCACGTCTTTGCTTTGAATTGATTAGAAATGGCGAATATCAAGATCCATCAAAATATATAAAATATTAATTTTAAATAAGAGTAGAAAATTTGTTTTTAAAAACAAAGTTATTACATATTTCAAAGATAAAGGATGTCTAATTATGAAAGACTATATTGAAGAGAGAGTTTTAGAAGTAGCTAATTACATAATTAGCTCAAAAGCAACCATAAGAAAAACTGCCAAAGTGTTTGGCGTAAGTAAAAGTACGATACACAAAGACATGACTGATAGGCTGCCTAAAATAAATTCAATGATTGCAGATGAGGCAAAAAATATATTGAATTTTAATAAAGCAGAAAGGCACATCAGAGGCGGAAAAGCTACTAAACTAAAATATAAAGTCATTAATGAATAATATTAAAAAAGGATCAACTTTATTAAAAGTCTGGTCCTTTATTTAATTAAGCTATTATAAGCTTAATAAAAAATGTAAGGGGAGACCTAAGAGCATATACTTTTATTATATTATATGCATAAAAAATCATTTCATAGAAATACTATAAATAATACTACCTCATAAAAATTTGTATCCTTTACACAAAATTTCAAAAAAACTATTGACAATATAAGAAAGTGTTGTTAAAATAATTGTTTAATTCATTGACAATGATACCCTTTTAGTGTATAATAAATATGTGAGAAAGAGGGTGTATGGTGTGAAAGATCATAGTGTCTTGGCGACTATAAAACAAGATATAGCAAACCATTTAGGACAGAAAGTAACACTTAAAGCCAATGCTGGAAGACGTAAAATTGTAGTTAATGAAGGAATATTAGAGAATGTTTATTCTAGTATTTTTGTTGTAAGATTAGTAGATGATAATAAGACCGCAGTTACTTATAGTTATTCGGATGTATTAACAAAAACTGTACAGCTTGTATTTGTATGAGAGGATAGTGCTAAAATGTACTATCCTTTTATTAATTTAGCAATAAATAAAGTCGAATTTTAATCTTCATTTTTTATCACAAAAGTAATTAAATTAGTAATATTTTACCTATAAACATTATATAAATTACTAGTGATTTAATAATGGAGGAGCATGCCATGGACATTGAATTAATGAAAGAAACGGTTGAATATGAAAACTATATTGGAGAGTATTCCAATGAATGTATGTTTAGAGGTGATTATTTAATTCCTGATACAGAGCCAGATGTTTACAAGATACTGATGGTTGACGCAAAGCCTTGGGTAAAGTCAATTGATGTTATGGATGGTAGGGCTAGTGTTCAAGGGGATATTCAATTTAATATTATTTATTCCACAATTGAAGATGATAATAATCTTGTTAGAAGTGTAAGCTATGAAGATAAATTTTCTTGTGCAATAGATATATCATCTGGAGGAAAAGATGTAAGAGTAGAGGTATTTCCGTTTATAGAACATATTAACTCATCAATTATAAATGAGAGGAAAATTAACATTGATGGAATACTTCAGTTAAAAGTGATGGTTAATAATAGGGAGAAATATGAAATTGTCAAGGAAATAAATGGAAGTGATAAATTAGAGCTTCTTAGAAAACCATTTAACTTAGATGTTTATAAGGGAACCTACAATAACGATATTGTATTAAAAGAAAATATCCATATTCTAGGTGACAAGCCTGCAATTGATAAAGTTTTAAAATTAGATGCATTTATCACAAAAAGAGATTATAAAACTTATGATAACAAAATATACATTGAAGGGTATGTAACTTTAGTATCATTATATTCTGGCAAAGATAATGCAGGTGTGTTTACTGTGGAAAATGAAATTCAGTTTACAAAGGAAATTGAAACTGAAAATATCGGAGAATCAGTGCTCATTGATTCTAGATTTAAGCTTGGTAATATCTATTATGAGTTAAAGCAAAATGACATGGGGGAAGATAAACTTATATCAGTAGAGGTACTTATAAAATCAACTGTAAACATAATTCAGAAAAATACTGAAAATATAGTTGATGATGCATATTCACCAAAAATTAAATTTAATATTGAAAAAGAAAACATACCAATAACCAGCGTAAGTCATTTAAATAAGTGGAAGCTCATAATAAAAGAGGATATTGAAATAGAGAATAAAATACCAGAAACAATTCTGTACTCAACAGCAAGTCCAGATTTGATTCAAAAGAATTTAATAGATGATAAGATACTTTTAGAAGGTGTCATCAATTTAAGCTGTATTTACAAAATTAGAAATGAAAATAATTATGATTCACTTAAGTGTCAAATACCATTTACCTCTACAATTGATGTTATTGGATTAAATCCAAATATGAAGCTTGCAATTTTAGTTTATTTAGATGGTTTAAGCGTCGATGTAGAAGGTAGGAATATTGCTGTTAAAACATTGCTTGATATAAATTATAAAATTTTTGATGTTGATAATAAAAATTTAATCACTCAAGTTAGAGAAACAGATGAAGAGATACCTCCTAAGGACTATAGTATGAGCATTTATACTATTCAAGAAGGTGAAAATATATGGGATATTTCAAAGAAATTTAATGTGTTAATGGATGATATTGTTAAAGCAAACAATTTGGAAAAGAACGAATTAAAATCTGGAAATAAAATTATTATTTTGGGCAAGTCAATTATATAGTGTATAAAAGCTTTATATTTGTAAATAATAAATCATAGAATTTGAGGACTAATAGTAAGTACTATTAGTCTTTTTTAATTACTAATAATTTATTGTTTTATTTTTTTTGTATAAACTTGGGTATATTTGGAAAAAATATATAATTAAAGAGAGGTGTAATTTGTGAATCTTGGAAAAACACGACTAATCATAATAGGAGGCGCAGAAGATAAGAAAAATAGCAAAGTCATTTTGAAGGAAATATCCGATATAATATTGAGCAAAAATGGAAACTTAGTTATTGCTCCAACTGCTTCACAAATACCTGATGAAATTGAAAATATATATTTAAATGTTTTTAAAGAATTAGGAATAGAAAAAATCAGAGTTTTAAATATTAAAGATAGAAGTGATGCTTATAAAGAAGAAAACATAGAAATGATTAGAAACGCAGACTTAGTATTTTTTACTGGAGGAGATCAATTAAGAATAACAAGTGTATTAGGTGGAACGCCAATATATAAAGAGTTAGATGAAAGATTTGATGCAGGATGCATTTTTGCAGGAACATCTGCTGGTGCTTCCGTAATGAGCGAGGTTATGATATCACATGGAGATGGAAAAAACGCTCCAAGAAAAAAAGGAATCGGCCTTGCTCCAGGTTTGGGGTTTATAGAAAACTGTATTATTGATCAACACTTTGAAGAAAGGGGCAGGATTGGCAGGCTAATGACATCAATAGCTCAAAATCCTCAAAAACTAGGTATAGGAATAGATGAAGATACAGCTATTATAGTTAACGATCAAAATAAATTTCGTGTTATAGGGTCAGGTGCAGTTTATGTTTTAGATGGAGCAAATTGTACTGAAAACAAAATTTCTTCTCAAAGTGTAGAAGAAGTCATAGCAATATTTGGAGTTCAATTGCATCTTTTAAATAACAAATGCGTCTTTGACATAACAAATAGAAAACCTGAGCTTGCTTAAATTTTAGGAGGAAAATTTCATGAAAATTATAAACACTAGAATCTTTAATGGAAAAAACATTTATTCTCATAAACCATGTATAAGATTGGACTTAGACTTAGAAGGGTATGCTGAAACTCCAAGTAAAAATATTAAGTATTTTAATACAAGACTTGTGAAAATAATACCAGAAGTAAGAGAGCATAGATGTGGCATAGATGAAGATTTTGGTTTTCTTAAACGCCTAACAGGTGGAACTTATTTAGCTCATATATGTGAGCATATAATTATAGCATTGCAAAACAGACTTGGCATTGAGGTATCATATGGAAAAGCTAGGGAGATTGAGGGAGATTTTTACTATCTTATTTTTCAATTTAAATATGAGAGAACAGCTCTAATGATTGCTGACTTAGCCATAAAAATTGAAAATAGCTTAATAGAAGGTAAAATGATAAATATAAATGGACAGATGAAAAAGATCCAAGAAGTATATACTTCCGAAATGCTTGGACCAAGTACTCAATCAATTGTTGATGAAGCTAAAATTAGAAATATTCCTGTTATTAGGCTTGGAGATAGGAGTATGATTCAATTGGGATATGGCAAAAAATCAAGAAGAGTTCAAGCTACATTAGGACCTGAAACAAATGCAGTATCAATGGAAATAGTTTGCGATAAGTTTTTGACAAAAGATATTTTATCTCGAAATTTTATTCCTGTTGCATCGGGGGACATAGTAAATGATAAAAATCATTTGCTATCCTTAGCTGACGAAATTGGCTTTCCTGTTGTAATTAAACCAAGGTACGGAAATCACGGAAATGGAGTTTATGCTAATATACAAAATAAGAAAGATCTTATTGAGGCATATAAATTTTTATTAAAGGATTATGAGAATATTTTGCTTGAAAAACACATTGAAGGCAGTGATTATAGAGTTACTCTAATTAATTATAAAGTATCAGCAGTTTCTAAAAGATTGCCACCTACTATTGTTGGAGATGGTATAAGTACTATAAAACAACTTATTAAAAAATTAAATTTAGATCCATTAAGAGGCGAAGGCCATGAAAAACCTCTTACAAAGATCATAATAGATGAAAAATTAATATCTAATTTAAGCGAAAAAGGCCTTTCTTTAAGCAGTACTCCTAAAATAAATGAGGAAATTGTTTTAAGAAATAATGCTAACTTATCTACAGGCGGAAGTGCAATAGATTGCACCAATCTTATATGTGAAGAAAATATTAAGATCTGCCAAAGAGCAGCTAAAGCTGTAAACATGGATATATGTGGTATAGATATATGTTGCATAGACATTAGCAAGCCTATTACAAAAGATA
Organism: Clostridiaceae bacterium; assembly: GCA_031549885.1. Lineage (GTDB taxonomy): Bacteria > Bacillota > Clostridia > Clostridiales > Clostridiaceae > WQUF01. The sequence continues at coordinate 5,184 of JAVBPD010000099.1, read as the reverse complement.
ATGGGGCAATACTTGAAATAAATGCATCTCCAGGTATAAGAATGCATTTATTTCCATCATCTGGAGTTCCTAAAAATATAGGTAAAGACCTTCTTGACTTATATTATAAAGATGGCTACGAAAACATTCCTGTTGTTTCTGTAAGCGGGACAAATGGAAAAACCACTACAACAAGGTTAATTTCACACATATTGAGAGGTCAAGGAGATACTGTTGGTATGACTACTACCAGCGGCATCTTTATAAATGACGACTGCATTGAAGAAGGAGATACTACAGGATATATATCAGCAATGAGCGTGTTATTAAATAAAGAAGTAGATGCAGCAGTGCTTGAAACAGCTAGAGGTGGTCTTATTAAACGAGGATTAGCATATGAGGAATCAGATGTAGCTGTTATAACAAATATTACTGAAGATCATTTAGGGCTTGATGGAGTTAACACCATGGAAGAATTAACTAAAGTTAAAGCTTTAGTTATTGAGGCGGTTAAAAGCGATGGTCATTGTGTACTTAATGCAGATGACGCATGGAGCATGACTATACTTGATAGATGCATAGGTAATTTAATTTTATTTTCTAAAACTAGGGAAAATCAGTTAATAAAAGAACATTTAGAAAAGGGAAATAAAGCTGTTTTTATTGAAAATGGTTATGTTTGTTTTGAACAAAATAACATTTTATCACCAATAATAAAAGTAAAGGAAATACCAATTACATTAAAAGGAAAGTTAGAACATAACATTGAGAATTCCCTTGCTGCTATAGCTACTTCTATTGCACTTAATGTTAACTTAGAAACTATTAAAGAAAAGTTAAAATCTTTTCTACTTGACGAGAAATTTAATAATGGTAGATTTAATATGTTTGATATTAATGGCATAACTGTTGTGCTAGATTATGGACATAACATTGAAGGGTACAGATGTACTTTAGAATCTTTAAATAAATTAAATTTTAATAATTTAATAGGTGTTATTGGCATGCCTGGAGATAGAACTAATGAGCATATAATGGAGGTAGGAAAGATATCTACTAAATTCTTTTCTAGAATTATTATAAAAGAAGATGAAGATAAGAGAGGGCGAAAAGAAGGAGAAGTTGCTAAGCTTTTAAAGAAAGCAATATTACAAGAAGGATATAGCCAAGGTAAAATTAATATATACTTAAAAGAAAAAAATGCATTAAAAAAGGCATTGTCAATGTCGCAACCTGGCGATTGTGTTGTAGCATTTTATGAAAATTATAAACTTTTGCAAGGCCTAATAGAAGAATACAAGATTGACAAGAAACTAAAAGCTGTAGAATAAATGATATTAAGCGTTGATTATTTTAGTTTTTAATGGCTAAAATAAATCAATGCTTTTATTTTAAGTTATACTTATTTACAAAATATTATGTTAAAATAGAAATAAAACTCTAAGGTGTAAATTGATTGGAGCTTTAATAATGTTATTAAGATCATATGCTAAAATAAATTTAAGTTTAGATATTTTAAGAAAAAGAGAAGATGGGTATCACGAAGTTGAAATGATAATGCAAACTATTGATTTATATGATATTATAGAACTTACGCCAACTGAAGGTGAAATTACAATTAAGTGCAATAAAAAATATGTGCCAAATGATAATAGAAATACAGCTTATAAAGCAGCTGAACATTTTTTGAAAGTTTATAATATTGAAAATGGTGTTAATATTGTTATTAAAAAGAACATACCTGTTTCAGCAGGAATGGCAGGCGGAAGTAGCAATGCTGCTGCTGTATATCGTGGTTTAAGAAGCATGTACAAACCTGAGGTGACTAATGATGAGCTTAGAAATTTAGCTGTTAAAACAGGATCTGATGTTCCTTTTTGCATTTGTGGTGGCACTGCTATTTGTACAGGTATAGGGGAGAACATAACAAATATTAAACCATTTAAAAATAAAATATTGATTATTGTAAAGCCAAATTTTGGAGTCTCAACTGCAGAAATATATAAAAGATTTGATGTGTCTAAAATTTATAAACACCCTGATAATAAAATCCTAAGACAAGCAATTGAAAGAGATAACTTAGGGCTTTTATGTAGGGAAATGAGAAATTTGCTAGAAAATGTTACAATTGTGATGTACCCTAAAATAAAAGAAATTAAAAAGGACCTTTTAGCTTTAGGTTCAATTGGCGCCATGATGACTGGAAGTGGTCCTACAGTATTTGGTTTCTTTGATGATATGTTAACTGCTCAGAAAGCGTTTCTTAGAATGAAAAATAAGTTTGATGAAGTGTTTATAACAAGGACAATTTAGGAGATAAAAATGAAACAAAAATGGAATAACTGTTTAAAATGTTTTGATTATAAAAATAATAAATGCATAGGAGAAGATCCTAAGTGTATATGTTATAGATGCCCTAGAAATATAGAAAAATGTATTATAACAAAGTATTGTAGTGAAACTGAATCAGTTTTATATTTATAGTCATGAATACATAATAGTTATTTTACACATAATAACATATAAAAATATCAGAGGTGAGATTATTATGTATAATGAAAAGAACTTTGTTATTGCAGATAATTGCCCAATGTTTAAATTTAAATGTGGAAGTGAACAATTTTTATCTTATATATCAAATACATGTGATAATTGTGTTTATTATAAAAAAGGCAAATGCAAATTAGATATGGATTCTACAATTTCAAAATATCTATTACAAAATTGAAATTTTTAACAGTTTCATAAAAGTAAAATAACTGTTTATGAAACTGCTTATTATTTTAATCATTTAGATATGCATAAAGGGCAGGGTATACATTTAAAAGCCTCATAATCTCTACATACTTATCCATATAAATATCATTTATACCATGCTTTTTAATAGCTTTAATCAATATGTTTTTAGGTGTTTCTAGTGGAGATATGTATTCAACAACAGAAACATCATATCCATAGCCTTCTAAAAGAAGAGCTCTCATTCCATCTGTTAAAGTGTCAGCAAGTCTTGCTTTTAATATGCCATGTTTTATTACATCCTTAAATGGTTCATAACCATAACTATTTAACATTTCTTTATGGCAACAAGGATTTGCAATTATGATTTTAGCATTAGACTTTACACCAGAGGCCAAAGCCATATCTGTTGCTGTATCGCAGGCATGCAGTGAAATAACTATATGTATTTCATCTTTTGATTTATAATCATTAATATCAAGATTTAAAAAGTTCATATTTTTAAAATTTAAATTTTTTGCTATTTCAATAGAGGAATCTATAACTTTTTTTGAAATATCAATACCTACAAATTGAGCCTTTAATTTTTTTATTTCTGTAAGATAATAATTTAAAGCAAATGATAAATATGATTTTCCACATCCACAATCTAAAATATTTATTCTTCTATTTTTAGGCAATTCATCTATTAATGGACTGATTATTTCTAAATAGTGATCTATTTGATTATATTTTCTTATTTTATCATTTTTTATCTTACCATCTTTTGTCATTATTCCAATTTCAAATAAGAGATCTTTTGCTAATTGAGGCTTAATTAAATAATCCCTACTCAATAAAGCATTAGGATTTAATTCATTATCATCTTTTAATTCTTCATTTTTTAATTTAACATTTTTTTCATCACATGATATTAGTATTTTATAAAATCTTTCTGTATAATATAAATCTAAAGTATCATAATTATTAGCATGTTCACAAATCTTAGTAAATACATCTTCGATTGAGTTAAAAGATAAATTTCCAAAAAAACTTAAAATAAAAGTTCCATCTACATTCTTGCAATCACCTTTAAATTGTTTAGCACCTGCTGTAAATATAAAATATATATTTAAAAAATAGTCGCTGTTTTCTAAATACCTATTTGAGAGGCTACTTAAAAAAAATTTAAGTTTATTAATAATTTGTTTGTTCAAAACAATCAATCCTTTCATATTTATTAATATAACTTATTAAAAACATTAAAGTAAAGCTATTAATAGAAATTATTAATATGATATAATTGAATATATTTGTATAGGGGAATGTGATTTTTTTGGTAAAACTAGTTTGTTTAAATGATGAAGAATATATAATTAAGGATTCCAATGGTATAAATATTGGACGTATTAATATTTTTGATCTTGTTAAAAAGCGCTACTGCAATTTAAGAATCAAATATTATAAGAACATGGCAAATGGATATACAATTATAGAAAGTACATTAATATTGCTTTGTAATTCTATTTTCACAAAAATGGAATTAAACAAATTAAATATATTTATAGATCAAGATGTAGATATAACAGCATTTAATCATATTGGATTTAAGCTTGAAGGTATATTATCTGATTCAGTTTATTCAAATGATGAAGTAAAAGCCGAATTAATTTTTGGCATTGATTACAATACTTTTATGTTTAAACATAAAGATAAGGATCTTCAAATAAATGGTAAAAATTTAACACTAAAGATTTTAACTAAAGATTATGCTGAGGAAATGATGATGTATTATAAAGTTAATTTAGAACATTTAAAATCATTTGAACCAGTTAGAGATGACAAATTTTACACATTAGATTATCATGTTAAAGCTTTAATAAATAGTTATAAGCAATTTATTGAAGGTACATATTTTGGATTTGGAATTTTTTTAAAAGGTAAATTAATAGGAAGAATAAATTTATTTAATATAGTTTATGGAAGTTTTAGAAGTGGGTTTATAGGTTACTCCATTCATAAAGATTACACTAAAAAAGGATATATGACCGAAGCTGTAGGATTGCTCTCAAGCTATGCTGCAGATAAATTAAATTTGCACAGAATAGAAGCTTCTGTATTAACTTATAACTTATCTTCTCAACGGGTTTTGGAAAAGAGTGGCTTTGCAAGGGTTGGGCTTTGCCCAAAGTATCTTTATATAAATGGAAGATGGCAAGATCACTATATTTACCAAAAAATAATACAGGATTAATCATAGAAGATTGCTCTACATGTATATGTAGGGTATTTTTATTTCGTCCAAATTTTAAATTTTTGGATAAAAGCATTCCTGTTTTTTAAGAAAAATTTTTCGGGAAATTATCTTCATTTTAGATATCTTTCTCTGCAAGTTTTCCTATATTTTTTACTTTTTTTAATTTCGCTAAGCACTCCTAGACCTTCTCATCGATTTTGTCGAATTAAGGAGGCTCATCTTGGGGACGTTCT